>JANMUC010000745.1:0-3003 GCA_031391225.1 Deinococcales bacterium | reverse complement strand
GGCCGGGATTTTCTTGACAAATGTGCTCAGTTGATCTGACCATTTGACCCGCGCCTGCTCGAGTTGGGCTTTGATGGAGGTTGTCACCTCGAGTTCTTTTTGTTGGGCAATCAGTGCAGTATTGCCATCAACAAATCGTTGCAATGCCCTGACTTCGGTATCGAGTTGATCGCGTTGGGCGGTCAATCCAGAAATCTGGTTGTTCAAGCCCAGTTGCAAACCAAGAATTACGCCCAGAACGACCACCGGAATGGCAATGGCAATCAGTCGCCACCAGCCTGGTTCGACTCGTTTGCGTAAAGTCTTGGGTAAAAGGTTAATGCTAATCAATTTCAGTCACCCCCCGTAACGCCAAACCAAGTGGCACTGCCAACTCGGCGGCAGTCGAGCGCAAGTAAGCGGCGTCAAATTGATTTTCGTCAAAGTTTACAGACAACCAAGGATCGCCGACTTCAACGCGGAAACCCAGTGTGTCGCCGATGGCATCTGCCAGCCCGCGTAGTTTTGCACCGCCACCTGACAGGTACATGCGGTCAACATTAATATCGCCTGATTGCACACGGTAAAACTCGAGCGAGCGCCGAATTTCGGTGGTCAGGTCAAGTAATGGTGTGCGGATGGCATCAAAGATTTTGGCGGGCGAGTATTTTTCCTTATTAACGTCAAAGTCGAGCAAATCTTCTTCGTCTTCGGTGGGGATGGTGGCGGTGGCATAATTGATTTTGACCTCTTCGGACTGGGCAAAGTCCAGACCAAAGGCTTTTTGAATCGCCACCGTAAAATCATCGCCAGATACGTTTATCGGTCGGTTCATTAAAACGCGCTGCCCACGAACAAGAGCGATGGTCGAGTTGCTCGCGCCAATCTCGAGCACCACACCAACCTCGCCGCCCTCAGTGAAGGTTTGACCGGTAAGGGTGGTTTTATTGAGGTGCTCACCGAGCAAGCTGCCTTTCAGCGCACGTAAAGCCGCAAATGGCTTCACGTCGATCACCACAGGCTCGAGTTGCGAGAGTTTGATGACTTCGATCAGTCGCGCAATGACTTCTTGTTGCGCCACGGCGATCATGACTTCCATTTGACCATCTGCGGGGATGTCATCTGGGTTGTCGAGCGTGTCGTAATCGAGCACGACTTCATCTATTGGAAACGGAATATAACGTTCGGCTTCCCATTTGATGGCTTCGTCGAGGTCTTTGGCTGACATTTTTGGAACTTGAATGATACGGGTGATGGCAGATTGATTGGCGACGCAGGTCACCACGTATTTGTTACGGATTTTAGCTTCCGCCAAAGCCGCACGTATCTCGGCGGCAACCGCCGCAGGGTCAGTAATCTGACCGTCCGTGACCGAACCTGGTGGGGTCGGACGAATGGCTAAAGCACGTAACGTTGGTGGCGTACCCGGTTTTAATTCCACAATTTTGATGGTGCTTGTACCGACTTCGAGACCAATCGCCTCGATGCGCGGATTGACAAGCCGCTTCAGCCAATCTGACATAGACCCCCTTGAAACCTATAGAAAATCGTACCACAAGCAACAGACGCAAGTCAGTATAAACCGACATCGGTTTTATCTTGGTCAAAATCCGCTTTTGATCCCCAAAAGCTGGTTCAAACTGTGACTTGCAGGGTATTGCAAAACCGGATGCCCTGCATAATAGCCGCCAATGAGAAGCAATACGGTTTAAACGAGTTGAAAATGAATGCTGACTCGAGACTCCGTTTGAGCATTTGCGCCTAAATTTTTAGATTTAAAACAGCTGCAGTGTTAAAATTCGAGTTTAACCCGAAGTTTTTGCCTTTGCTTTGTCCCAAATAATTTTGCCGCCGTTGCTGCGTAACAGGGCGCAATTTCCTGGATTGTGTTCGTTGCAGATTCCTGTCGGGATGCATTTGATGGTCATGAATTTCCCAGACCACGGTAGGGCGGTGACCACTTCTTTGCGCATGATTTTGGCAACCTCGCGGATTTCCCATTGGGCGCGGGTGCACAAACGCTGTCCCAAAAAGTTTTTTAGGGCTTCAAAACTCCAAGTCGAAACCAAATTGGTTCGCGCCGCGTTTGGCAGCACCATACGCGCATCCTCGCCAGCGATGCCCAACGCGAGCAATTTTTGGTACGCACCACCAGACTCGTGCATCGATTGTTGATAAACCTCTAGCGCCCCAGGATTTGCGGCGATGCTGGGTGGCAGCACGTGCCAGTCTGATGCCGTGTCAATTTGCTTGTAGCGTTGCGATTGCTGCTCCCAAGATACTCCTTGCACATGCCGTACCAACTGATGCGAGCAGGCTCGAGACACCCCCGCAATCGAAAAGGTAAAACTCACGCCCCTCGAGACACTCCAATGCCCAGAGTCGAGTGTGTCTGCGACGAGTTGAATTTTGCGATCCGTACTGGCGTTGTTGTAAATCTCTTCAAAGTCGCCTTTGGTGGTGGTCATGCGGGCTTGGGCGTAAATTTGGGTTAATGGGTCGGGCGTAAAAGCAACGAGTTTGACTCGCATGGTTTCCTCCAAGAAAAATTCTAATATCCTAAAAAAGTTTAACCCGAATTTTAAGACTCGAGAAACAAGACGTTGGAGACAGTGTTTTTGTCTCCAACGGGATTAAACTCTGGGTGTCTCGAGTGCTGGAACTGTTCTTTGTACCAAGAATGTATCACGCGATGAACCAAAAAAATAGCTGTCCTCCTACGAAATTTGTTTGGGACAGGCGATACGATACTTCCAATCTCGAGAGGAGTTTTGATGACGAACACTTTGATTCCGCGCCGTGTTTTGTTTGGCAATCCCGAACGTACTATGGTGACTTTAAGCCATAATGGCAAAAACGTGTTGTTCCTTGCGCCTGTGAACGGTGTGCAAAATGTCTTCGTTGCGCCCGTCGAAAATCCCAGCGCGGCTCGAGCCATCACGAAGGCGACTGGACGCGGCATTCCGTTTGCCCTGTGGTTGTATTCCAACGAGCACATCATTTACGTTCAAGACCGTGCGGGTG
>JANMUC010000737.1:0-3903 GCA_031391225.1 Deinococcales bacterium | reverse complement strand
CGATGTTGTCCAGGCGCGGGTCGTCGTGCTTGAGACGCTCTAGCTTGTAGTTCGGCGTCTCCAGTGTCTTGTTGGGCACCATCAGCACGTTGATGCGCTGCTTGAGCTCAATCTTGGCAATCTCTCCACTTTAGACAAGCGCTTGACACACCAAATCAAACCAGGCGCAGTTACGCCCTAGCCAATCATGGGCTATGCCAAACTTACCTTGGCGAATTTGAAGGCGCACAACATGATCTGGACATTGTGTTCGAGCAATCACAAGATATACCTGTAATTCGCCCAGTGCTACATTACTATCTCGGACAACTTGCAAGAGCACAAGGTGACTTTGCAAAAGCATTGCACTTTTACAAAGAATCTATTCAACTCAGTGAAGCTGTAGGACAATCTGAAAACGAGTTTTACGCTCAAATTGGTGCGATCAGCATTTTTACCAACCAAGAATTATTCTCTGACGCCAGAAAGCATTTGGCTCGAGCTAGGTTATTGGCGAACAGCACAAAAATGCTGGCATACGCAGACCTGCGCGAGGGCGCACTGCTGATACGTTCTGGTCAAGCCAAGGGGCTTGGCTTTCTCGAGCAAGCCGTCGCTGGTTTTGAAAGCCTGAATCTCGAGCGTGAAACATGCTGGGCGCGTTTGCACATGGCAGAAGCCCACCTGCGCCAAGGTTACGAATCCACCGCCATGTCATTTATTGACTCAGCCACCGACGTGCGCAACGCGCTCGGTTTTGGCGCTGCCATCACCTTAGAATTGCGTAGTTTACCGTTTGTGCTCGAGCAAATCTTGTCCTTGCAACCAGGCAATTATGCCTACTGCTTGCGCGAAGATTGGCAATCTTTAAAAGGATTTGCCGCACCAGACTTGCAAATTCGTTCTTAGGGTGGTGTGGCACTGACCTTGAATGGTCAAAAAGTAAAACTCAACGCTGGACTGGCGACCTCGATAGAAGTCATCACCTACATTCTGAGCAATCCACATTCCAGCCTTGAGCAAATCATTGGCAATGTCTTTGCCGAAAAACTTCCCGAAGCCGCCAAGCGCTACTTTCATTTGATCCGCAACGAAATCAAACAGCATATTCCAGGCGTGTCCATTCCATTTGATGACATCACCCGCACGTATTGTTTTGAGAGTGGCGAAACGCAACTTGTTTGGGATTATTTGGAAGTCAGCCGCCAAATTGCTCAGGGTGGCTCGAGCAACCTCAAACGCGCTTTAGAGAGCTACAAAGGCGAATTCTTAACAAGTTCCGAAAGTGAATGGGTGCTCGAGAAACGTGACATACTCGAATGGAATCTTTTAAAATTTGGCGTGAGCGTGCTTGAAGAAACTTTTGCAAAACGCGATTTCAAAAACTGTTTGGAAAGCGCCGAACGAATGCTCGAGTTTACCAAACGAATCGAAACCCTTGAGGAGCACGAAACCGTTTTCGATTACCTGATCCGTGCCACCTTTGAGGTCAAAGGTCCAAAAATGGGACAACGCGAGTTGGATCGAATCAACAAACAATTTACCCGCGAATACGGCGTGATACCCGCATTCCTCGAGAGATTAAACGCCAAATTCCACAAGGTTTCCTAATGAGTGAAAGCGTAACATTGTACTCAAAGTTATTGGCACGCTAATTCGGGAAAATCTTCTGAAATCGCTCGAGAAAGCCAATTTGTGAAATCAAATTTTAAAACAAAACTATTGTTGCTCGAGATGCGGCGTTTTATCTGCCAGACTCGAGCAACAATATGATTTTTGGTTTAACCACCAATTGGACCACCGATTGTACTTGGGTTTGCCATTGCGACACCGAGTGCCATAACAGCCAACATAATCAAAGCGCGGACAACTTGAAGATTTTTAAACATGATTTTCACCCCCTCGCTCTCGTTCCTTTAGAACTGACAAGAGCTTATGAAGGTGGCATAGAGGCTTTGAATCTATGAAGCGCGAGGCTGAATTACCAAACCCGCAAGCCGTAGAGAAGACGATGAGACTCGTCAATTTTGAGGTTGCAAATCCAATCTTGGACTGCCTTGTTGACGGAAAATACTTACAGGGTTGGGAATTATTTGAAAAACTCGAGCATCCTTCCGCAGCCGATCAATGCTGGACGGGCGCTTGTTTAATCAACCTCAACAAAACCGTTGATGCGCTCGAGCTTTTGCTGCTATCCAGAAATCGTGGTTATGAAGATGCTGGCGCATTTGCAACCAATGCTTTACGTTTAAATGGTGAACTTGAGCATGCCCAAAAAGTTTTGCACGGACTGAATACAAATCGTCTTTCGATTTTGGGGCAAGCCATTGCCGAACGCGAACAAGGCTTACTCGAACACGCAAAAGGAAGTTCAATAGAGGCTGTTCCTCATCTCGAGCACGCTTGGGAGTTGGCTGCAAGTGATCCAACGGGCGAACGTTTTCTGGCTTCATTCAGCGCCACAGCAGGCTTTATGCTCGCAGAGATTGGCAGAGATACAAAAGCACTTGAATACCTTGATCGAGCGATAGCAACCACCAAAGGCAGCAAAACCTACCTCTATTTGACCCGAGGAATATCTCACCAAAATGTTGGACGTTTTTGTGAATCTCGAGACGACTTGATTGAAGTTGCCAGGCTTTCTGAAAACAATCCAACCATTAAACCAACGCTGCTGTACTGTGCTGGCAGGCTCGCATTTTTGCAAAACCTTTTCGCCGATGCCGCCGAACATTTTCTCGAGTGCGCCGCGCAAGCCAGAAACAACGGTGAATCTGAAACTGAATTTTATGCCGAATTGTTTCTGGGCAACATTTGCACTGCCAATGACGACCTTTCAATGGCTCGAGCACATTTGTCTAGGGCGCGACTGCTGGCGAATGGCGTGAAAATGCACGCGCATTTGTCATTGCGTCACGGGGCGTTGCTGGTGCGTTTGAACGATCCTAAAGGCATTGAAAGCATTCAAACGGCTTTGACCGCGTTTGAAAATTTAAACCTCGAGCGTGAAATTGGTTTAACGCAACTGCATTTGGCAGAGGCACTGCTGCATTTAAACCGCAATCCTGAAGCGCGACTCAGTTTAGGACGGGCTGTCGATGCCCGGTACGCTTTAAGCAACGGCACGTTGTTCTCTGCCGAGTTAAGCACTTTACCAGCCGTGTTCGAGCACCTGGCGACCATCTCGAGTTCGGCACAACCCGCCCGAAACGCTTTAAGTACCAGACCCATCAAACGAGATTATTTGGATGTGCTGCTCGAGGATTGGCGCAAACTGGAAAGCAACGCGCCGCTACAGTTGAACATCAGTACGCTGGGGCGTTACGGTTTAATTTTCAATTCGCAACCCGTAAAATTAAACTCTGGTGTGGCACGCACCGTCGAAGTGCTGGCATTTTTGCTCGAGCACGGAGAAGCCAGCCTCGAGCAACTTCAAGCCCAAGTCTTTACCGACGTTTCACCTTCGCAGGCAAGGCATTACATTCATTTGGTCAGGAATTCTGTGACACGGTCTATTCCAGGATTATCTATCCCCTACGACGCTGGTCGTCACACCTACCGCCTGGTGCATACGGGTTTAAGAATTTACTGGGATGCGCTCGAGGTTCGTAAAGCCTTAAACCTTGGCGGCGAACTTGGCTTGAAACGTGCCCTCGGTTTGTACTCAGGGGGCTTCATGCCGCGATCCGAGGGCGTCTGGGCGGAAGAGTACCGCAACGACCTGGAATGGAGCGTCGCCAGTGCTGGACTCGCCACCGTCGAAGATCTGTTCAAACTCGAGCGTTACGACGTCTGCATCGAACTGGCAACGCGCCTGCTCGAGATCAGCCCGCTCGATGTGGCTTTAAGCATCTTTTTGGTGCAAGCCGTGCGTTCCTTAAAAGGCAGTCTTGCCGCCCGTCAAGAACTCGAGCGACTGGCGAA
>JANMUC010000716.1:0-1405 GCA_031391225.1 Deinococcales bacterium | reverse complement strand
CGCCTGCGAGGCGGCGGACGCGCTGGCTCACATTCATGCCAAAGGCATTGTGCACCGAGACCTAACCCCGCGCAATATTTTACTGGACAAAGACTTTCACCCTCGGGTCATGGATTTTGGACTGGTCTATGTTTCGGATGCCACCAGAGACTTGACCCGCACCGGTTACACGTTGGGCACACCGCAGTACATGGCTCCAGAACAAGCCAGGGGCGGCGTGGTCGAAGCCGCCAGCGATTTGTACGCTTTTGGCGCAGTGCTGTACCGCGCCGCCACCGGACGCGCCGTGTTCGAAGCCGACAACGACCAGGGCGTGCTGTACCAACACGTTTACGAAAAACCCAAGACCCTCGAGCAGGTCAATCCAGCCGTGCCAAACGCGATCTCGAGGGCGGTGTTGCAGTTTCTCGAGAAACAATCTGGGGATCGTCCTGTTTTGGCGCGGGTCACGCTTGAAGCCGCCGCCGAACAGGTCTGGCGCGACCATGTTCCCGCGCAATTTCGTGGGGGTGTGGCGCGAACGGGGGTGCATCCCGGTGGTCCCGCTCGAGCAGATCAATTAAAGCCAGACTGGAACATCAACCTGCCTGGCGAAATTGCTTGGCCCATGGCGGTCACTGCCAACCGCGACCATTTCGCGGTCGGCACTCGGTCTGGCGTTCTCAGCGTGCTCGAGTTGGCAAGTGGGGCGCGTTACGCCGATTTTCCCAGCAATGACGAGGTGACCGCACCCGCCACGTTTGACGGTGATTGCATCGTTTACGCAGGCTGGGACGGATTGGTGCGTTGTGTCGAATGGCGCACCGGCGTCACGCGCTGGACGTATCGTAGCCGTGCCGAAATCACCGCAGCTCCCACCAAATGGGGCGCTTCTTGGCTGGTTGCCTCCAGAGACGAACAGGTGCACGCCATCAAGAACGGCAAACTCGAGTGGGCGTACCGTACCGGTGCAGCGATGGCAGGGTCGCCTTTGATTTGGGGCGGCGTCTGTTTTGTCTGTGACGAAGACGGTTGGTTGCACGCCATTGATGCCAACAAGGGGACGCTCGAGTGGAAAGTCGAGTTGGGCAGCGTCCACGGGACGCCCGCCATTTCGCGCCACCCGAGCCAACCAGAAGATGCCATTTTGGTGGTGCCAACCTGGCAGGGCGAAGTCCATGCACTGCACCTGTCACGGGTTAATGGTCGTTTGCGCCCGCAAGACGAACCGTTGTGGACCTATGATCTCGAGGGTGAAATCTGGGCATCTCCCGCCATCTGGAACGGACATGTTTTTCTAGGATCATGGGCAAATAAAGTTCATGCCTTAAAGCTCGAGTCGGGCGACGATATCTGGGAACTCGAGTTGGAGGGACGCCTGACCGCCAGCCCGATTGTCTCGCGGGGGATGTTGTTCCTGGCGTCC
>JANMUC010000689.1:0-3634 GCA_031391225.1 Deinococcales bacterium | reverse complement strand
ACTGCCGCTCGGACAAGGCTGTATCCTTGACCCTTTTGCTGGATCAGGTTCAACTCTTGCCGCTTGTCAAGCCATTGGTTATGACTCAATTGGCGTAGAACTTGATATAAATTATTATCAAACCCTGCCTCAAAATATTGCTGCATTATCAAGCTTGTACCCCCATTTTAAAGGCGAAACCCTCGAGATGTTGGCAGAATCTGAGAAACTCAAACCACAGCTGCAACCTCGAGAAAGCATGGCGCAACTGCCATTGTTATAAAAGCTGAACATAGAAAATGACGCTCGAGATCACCTCGAGCGTCATCAAACCCCCAATTCTTAACGGGAGTTTTTGATTTGCTGCCGTACCGAATCAATGCTCCATCCAGTCAAATTGGCGGTGGTTTGCGCTTCAGTCTCGAGCCTGGTTTTGAGGCTGTTGCGGTATTGCTCGCCTGGTTGACCACAATTCGTATTGCCTTTGAACGGGTGCTGCATGATGTACCGTGCTTGAAAATTTTCGGTGTTGTCGGTTTGTTTGAACATCAGGTCTTCTTTAAAATTGGCTTTGTCGTAACGCACATGTAAGCGCGTGAAGAACACGCTGTCGTTTGGGTTTTCGGCAAGCCAGAATGCTCCTGCGGCGCGAAGTTGCATGACATCTGGTGGTTCGCTGGCGCAAGGGTCGCACGAGTTTGGCGTCCAAGCGTACTCGAGAAACACGGCTTTTTTGTTTTCGCGTTCATACGCTTTTTTGAAGGTCGCGCCGTAAAAGTCGCTAAATTTGGGTTGGACAAATTCTGGAATGTTCTTGTCGGTTGGAATCTTGGCGTTCTGGTAATTTGCCGCTTCGACCCGTCCTTTGCGGGTCAGGCTGTACACGGTCAAGTCTTGCGTGCCGTTGGCGTTGATCATGCCCAGTTGGAGCGGCAGCATAAAACCTTTGGATTTGAACGACATCCGAATCGGGCGCAGTTTGGTAAATCCGCTCGAGTCCACTTTTTTCAGGTTGACTTTTGCCACAAAGAACTTCATGCCCGCTTTGATGTACGGCGCGAGGGCTTTGCTCGCACCAGTTGGGATTTTATAACCCTCTTGCAACAGGTAAGTCTCGAGTCCGTCCGATTGCGTGGCGGAAAGAATCACAATCGAGTATTCGCCGACGCTGTATTTGGCTTCGACAGTCACACCGAGCGAATTCATTTCTGCTCGAGAGGCTGGTTTCATGGAAACTTGTGGTGCTGATGGTCGTGCTAGTGCATCTTCTGCAACTCCTAGATTCGGATTGCACGGATCAGCATCAAAATACTCCACCAGGCGCGGGGCGCTGTACGCATCAAGCTTATCAATGATGGTCGAGTCGTTAATGCCAATCTCGGCACGTTTTAAGACTTTGGGAACAGGAACGACCAGTGCGAAATCTTTTAACGCGCCTTGGTAATCCGAAACCATCGTGATGGTCGTGCGTTCGCCGTCACGGGCGATCATGATTTGCGAGGCTTTGTTGTACAGTCTTGCGTCCACGCGTCCGACGTAAAACCCGCAAAACGCGGTCACGCTGCTGATAATGCCAATGCCGACGGTCACGATTCCAGTCCATAACAAACGGTTTCTCGAGTTCATAAATTTCCTTTCAAGAGGACTCTGGGTCGATGGTGCTCGAGTTTTCTTGTTGCCTGTGAAGTCTGAGCGCCAGACCTGATTTTTGTTTTTTTAAAACCTGATTTCAAACTGATTCAAACAAAATACGCGGGGATGCTCAGACCAACTCGAGCGCCGCCTTCAAGACGGTTCTCGGCGCGTACAGTGCCCCCATGCACTCGAGCGACGGCTTCGACTATCGCCAAGCCCAAACCCGTGCCCGCACCCTGCTTGGCGAACGGCTCAAAGGCTTTTGACAATAATTCGGCATTGAAGCCTGGTCCTGTGTCTTCGACCCAAAGCCAAGTGCCATCAACTCGAGCCTCGACGCGAATGTTTTTTGCGCCGCCCGCGTGATTGCTGGCATTGTTGACCAGATTTTCCAAACTCAACTCGAGCAAATCGCGTTCTGCCCAGATTTCGCCCGTACCTTCGACTGGAACATCAAAGTGCGCTTCAAGAAAACTCGAGAGATCAATCCGTTCGCGTTTGGGTATGCCTTGCCCCTCGAGACGTGCCAGTTGCAGCAAACTCGAGAGAATCCGTTCGGTGCGGTCTAGCGCACCCAAAGCGCCCTGCGTGGCTTCGGTTCTGGTCGGATGCCGCTCGAGCACCTCGAGATAATTTCGGGCAGCGGTTAACGGGTTTCGCAATTCGTGCGAGGCATTGTACGCGAACCTTCTGGCGCTGGATTCCTGGGTTTTTAAACGCTGGAGGGTGTCGTTCATGTCCGCCAGCAAACGGTTTAAAGCATTCACGGCGGGACGCAATTCGGGAAGTGGCGGCACGGTAATCATCTCGAGGCTGCTGGCGTTGCGGCGTTCGATCTCGGCTGCCAAGCTGTACAACGGCGCTAGCGAACGCCGCACTCCAAAAGCCCCCAGCAGCAGCGCCAGAATCAACAATCCGACGCTGGCGAGTAAAATCCAATTGTTTGGGTTCCCAAACGTTTCAAACTCGAGATTGCCGTTGCGTTGCCGTACCAGAACAGTCGAGTTTTGTGAAAGTTTTTTGAGTTCTGAAAATTGATCTGTCTTGTCATCCATAGGTTGCGCACTGATTTCGTTGCTCGAGGTGTCAGGTTCAAGCACGGCGGGTGTACTCGAGGCTGCTGGCGTGGCTGGGGGCATTGCTTGTACCACTGGAGCGGCTGGAATTTGTGCGGGACGTGGTTTCAGAACGGGCGCAATCTGTTCCGCTCGAGATGTGGGCTTTGTTGCCACAGGTTTTGGCGGCGGGATTGGTTTGATCGGGGCTGCTGATGGTATGGATATTTTACTGCTCGAGGTTGGTTTGGCAAGACTCGTTTGATTCTGGGCTTTTTCGGCACTCGAGTTAGACGTTATTGCATCCGCCGTGATCGGCGCTGGCGGAGGAGCACTGTTGTTAAATTCTTGAGTCGGTCTTGGAATCGGCACACCAATTTGACCCGCAGGATTGTTTGAGTTTTGCGCGACAGTCATATTGTTGGCTGCACCCAAATCTCGAGTGACCAATGAATTCAACAACCACACTTGACCCACTGCCAATACTGTTAAGGCTGGCAGCAACCACAGCAACACTCGAGTTCGCAGGGTCATGATTGCACCGTTTCTTTGCGCTTTAGGGCGTACCCAACCCCGCGCACGGTCTGGATCAAACTCGGTTCGCCAAGTGCCCGCCGCGCCGAAGCGATCAGAACATCCAGGGTGTTCGGGTCAACCTCATCGCCCCAAATTAGGTTCATTAAAGTTTCTCGAGGCATCACGCGTTTGGGATGCTCGAGCAGCACGGACAGCAATCTGAAACCTTTGACGGTCAGATCAATTTGTTTGCCGTTGCGCCAGACCTCCATCGTTTCGGGATCAAGCGTGACATCCTCAAACTGACGTTTGCCCGATTCGGTTTTGCTGCGCCGCAACAAGACCTCAATTCGAGCCAGGACTTCGGACAGCGAATACGGTTTCACCACGTAATCATCCGCGCCGCCGCGCAAACCCTTCAGCTTGTACTCGAGTTCGTCCAACGCCGT
>JANMUC010000253.1:0-3500 GCA_031391225.1 Deinococcales bacterium | reverse complement strand
CATGCCTCGTCCCTACTCTTCTGGGTTTTTCAAAATCAAGTGTCACTACCCAAGTCTTGGTGACTCGAGTATGATAACTGGCTTTTGGAGGTTGTTTTGAGTGCTGTAAATACTGTTGTTGAAACCCGAAAAGTTGGTTTTGTCTCTTTGGGTTGCCCCAAAGCCCTGGTTGATTCCGAGCGTATTTTGACGCAAATTCGTGCCGAGGGTTACGAGATTGCGCCCAGTTACGAAGATGCCGAGGTCGTGATCGTCAACACCTGCGGTTTTATCACGCCTGCCATCGAGGAGAGCCTCTCGAGCATCGGTGAGGCGCTGGAGCACACGGGCAAAGTCATTGTCACGGGTTGCCTAGGTGAACGCATAGACACCATCATGCAGCGTCACCCAAGCGTCTCGAGTGTGACCGGTCCCGGCGATGTCGGCGGGGTCATGACGGCATTGCATGAGTTGATTCCACCGGACGAGAACCCGTTCACCAGTTTGATTCCATTCTCGAGCACGGGCGTGAAGTTAACGCCCAAACATTTTTCGTATCTGAAAATTGCTGAGGGTTGCAATCACACGTGTAGTTTTTGCATTATTCCCAAGCTTCGTGGTCTGCAAGAATCCCGCGACGCGGGCGATTTGTTGTACGAGGCGTACCGTTTGGTTGCTAGCGGCACCAAGGAATTATTGGTGATTGCCCAGGACTCAAGCGCGTATGGGGTAGACATTCGCCACCGCGAATCGGAATTTCAAGGGCAGCAAGTGGCGGCGCATCTTCTTGATTTGACCACCAAACTTGGCGAGATGGGCGCGTGGGTGCGCCTGCATTACGTGTACCCTTATCCGCATGTCGAAAACGTGGTGAAATTGATGGCGGTAGGCAAAATTTTGCCATATCTGGATGTGCCGTTGCAACACGCCAGCCCCAGCATTCTTCGCGCCATGCGACGCCCTGGTGCGGGCAAGCAACTCGAGACGATTAAGCGTTGGCGCGAAATCTGTCCCGAGATCGTTTTGCGCAGCACATTTATTGTCGGTTTCCCCGGCGAAACCGAAGCCGATTTTCAAATTTTACTGGACTTTTTGACCGAAGCCCGCCTCGACCGCGTTGGCGCATTCACCTACAGCGAAGTCGAGGGCGCAGATTCCAACAAGCTCGAGAATCATGTCCCAGAAGAGATCAAACAGGAACGGCTCGAGCGATTGATGGCGTTGCAACAAGAGATCAGCTTGGAAAAAAACCTTGCTAAAGTTGGACTCGAGATTGAAGTGATTATCGACGAGTACAACGACGACGAGGAAGACACCATTGCGGGTTCAAAATTGATTGGACGGAGCAAAGGCGATGCTCCAGGCATCGACGGCAGCGTTTACATTGCGGCTGGCGACTTTGCGGGTCAGATCAAAATTGGGGATATTGTCAAAGTCTTGGTCGAAGACGCCGACGAGTACGACCTGTACGCCCAGGCAACGGGCTTGCTCGAGTGGAAACCGAACGTGATGTTGATGAATACGGTTCATTCGCACTGAGTTTTACAGCGGTTTTCATATCCGTTGACGCGCTTCTTGACCCTGAAAGCAGCACCTGACGGGCTTGGGTCGCTTCTTGACCCTTAAAGCAGCGCCTTCTTGATGCCAAAATGCACCTGACGGGCGGCATCGCTTCTTGCTCGTAAGACAGCACCTGGCGGGCTACTCGCGCTGACGGGCTTGGGTCGCTTCTTGACCCTTAAAGCAGCACCTGACGGGCTTGGGTCGCTCCGCGCTCTCACTCCTATGAAAACCGCTTCTTGACCATAAAACGCACCTTCTTGATCCTAAGCATGCACCTAACGGGCAGGATCGCTGACGGGCATGGTCGCTGTCTGTGGCGACTCCCGTTGGTCGCCAATGTTTGACGCGAAGCGTCAAACATTGTGCAAGGTGCTGTAACCGCAAAATAATGGCAACCTGAAATCTCGAGTTTCTGAACATGCCCCTGAGTTTACGAAAGTCAATAGGTTTTTAAAGTACAAAATCGTGTTGAAAATAATGAAGCTCGAGCAAATTGATCAGAACCAACTTTTCAAAATCTCGAACTTGTGCCACAATAAACATCATGAACAGTGTTTTGCAAAATTCAATTGCTCAACTTCCAACCAAGGAACAACTCGAGTCGGCAAGGTGGATTATTGGCAATGTTCAGGCGCATTAAGAATTGAGCATCCCTGATTTAACGCCACTCGAACTCCGTCAAGCTTTGCAACGCGCCACACATAATCCTCGAGATGGTAAAACTCCAGAGCAGTTGTTTGACACGATCAGAACCAACCGTGAAACTTTGTTGCGACAATAAAAAAATTGGGTTTCACTCGAGCGTCACCCTTTGCACATATCCTCTAACCTCGAAGCCCTAGAATGGCATCATGTCGCTCGAGTTGATTTTCACACTGGTATTGGCGTATTTGGTTGGCAGTTTGCCGTTTGGGTACTGGCTTGCCCGTGCCAAAGGACTTGAACCGCTGCGCGGCGCTTCTTATAACATTGGATTTGAGAACGCCATGCGTGTTTTGGGCGAGGACACGGTGATTGTGTCGTTCATGCTGGACTTTTTGAAAGGCGCGTTGGTGGTTGGTTTGGTCTCCTCTTTCGATGGCAACGAACCCGGGTTGCTGGCTGGATTAGCGGGTTATGTTGGGCATTTGTATCCACCAGCGTTTATGTTCCCAAAGGCGTATCCCGTCCGTGGTCGTGGCAACGTTTTTATTTTGGGAATGCTGGCGGGCTTGGCGGTCTTTACCGCGTTTCCGTTTTGGATGGCGGCACTGCCCGTGATCGTCTGGGCGGCAGTGCTCGGTTGGACGCGTTATGTGGCAATCTCGAGCTTGGCAGCCGCAAGTACGTTGGTGCTTGAGGTACTGCTCTCCCCTGCCGACGCTTGGGGTCGTTTTGCAGTGCTAATTTTGTTGGCGGCGGTAATTTGGCGTTTTAAAGAAAATTTGGGTCGTGTGATGGATAAAACCGAACCCAAAGTCGGCGAGGTTCATCATATTGCTGGCGAGCGTAAAGATCAGATCGTTAGTGCGTTTATCATCCATCCGCTCTCACCCGATGCGGTCTTCATGACCGAACGGGCAAAATGGCTTAAACCACTTTATGATCGTGGCTGGATCACAGATTCGATGATTTACACGTTTGGCAAGTATGTGCGACCCTTTAAAATTGGTGAATTGCGCGGCATTTACACCAGCGATGGTCAAGAAATTCGTTGCCATATTTTGACCGCGCCACTCGTGCCAGAAGTCTTTAAGAACGAACCCGAACTGGCAAAAAAACGCGCCATTCAAGGCGCACGATTGGCGCTCGAGCTTGGCGCGAGCACTTATGGGCTGGGCGCATTCTGGGGCACCATCGGCAAAAAGGGACTCGAGGTGCAAGACGCCGTACCAGAAATTCATGTCACCAACGGCGGGGCTTACACAGCGGGAAGCATCCGTGCGGCAGTACCGCAGATTCTCGAGCATTGGAAATCG
>JANMUC010000515.1:0-9461 GCA_031391225.1 Deinococcales bacterium | reverse complement strand
GCAAGCGTTTGCCGCTGCCGTCGCTGGCGGCAAGTTCTTTGGCTTTTTCGGCTGCCATAATCACGTTTTTGTTGTTCGGTAGCACGATCACATCGTCGGATTCAACACTTTTGGCGGCATCAAGAATGTCTTGAACGCTGGGGTTTTGGGTTTGCCCGCCCGAGACAATGCGCACGCCCAGGCTGCGGAAAACTTTAACCAAGCCGTAACCCGAAACAACTGCCACAGCCGCCGTCGGCGGGGCGTCTTGACGGCTTGCAGCGCCCGCCATCGCCAAGATTTCGGTGTGTTGTTGGCTCATGTCCTCAATTTTGGAACGCACCATTTTACCGTGACGTGCAACCAGTGCCAGCAGTTGGTCTGGATCGTCGGTGTGAATATGCCCTTTGACAAAACCTTCCGCACCAACCACCAGCAGAGAATCGCCGTAAGGTTGCACCAGTTCCCGAATTTCGGGCGCGGTTTTGGTGGCATTCTCGAGCAAGAATTCGGTGCAGTACCCAAATTCTTCGTTCTCAAATTGATCTTGGGCATACGATTCGATCACGGGTGCGGGCGGCAGCTCGCGTCCCTCGAGGTGCGCCAGCACGCCTTCAAAAACATGCAGGAAACCCGCGCCGCCAGAGTCCACTACGCCAGCCTGTTTTAGAACGGGCAAGAGGTTGGTGGTGTTGACCAAACTGACATGTCCCGCCTCGAGTGCGGCTTTGAGAAGATCATGGACATTCAAACTCGAGTCTCTGGTGAACGCAGTTCTTGCGCCTTCAGCGGTTTCTCGAGCCACGGTCAGAATGGTTCCCTCGACGGGTTTCATGACGGCGGCATAACCTGCTTTGGCGGCTTTCTCGAACGCCTCAACCAAGATCATGCTCGAGATTTCAGGCGTGTCGCGCACGACTTCGGTAAAACCTTTTAAGAGTTGCGAAAGAATCACGCCCGAGTTGCCTCGAGCGCCCAACAGTGACCCGTAACTGATGGCTCGGGCAACTTCACTCATGCGGTTTTGATCGGCGATGTCAAGCTCGCGGCGCACCGATTGCATGGTCAAGTGCATGTTTGTGCCCGTATCGCCGTCGGGTACCGGGTAGACGTTTAAGGCGTTGACTTCATCTTTAAAAACGCCCAACCAATCGGTGGCGTAAACAAAACATTTTGCCAATTGCTGGCTGGTCAGCAGTTCACTCACCTCGAGTCCTCCTTAAGCCAGCCTTGCCAGGTTTGCCAGCCGTCGGTTTTGCCACGCCCACGACGTGTACGCTGACGCCCTCGAGGTGGACGCCCGCCAGGGTTTTGGCGGTATAGACGATCCGTTCACGGACGTTTTCGGCAACAGTCGAAATGTTGGTGCCGAACGCCACGACAATGTGCACATCGACGGTTCGGGCATTTGGTTCGCCGGCCACCAGCACACCGTCGCTGGCTTGCGCACGACCAAGAATCTTCTGCAACCCCTCTTTAAGGTTGCTTGGAGCCATGCCAACCACCCCAGGGACTTCATGCGCCGCCAGCCCCAGCAGGGAGGCAAGCGCATTTTCGGTCACGGTTAAAGTACCTTTCATAATTCCTCCAGCATACTCGAGGTTGAAGCTCGAGAAACCCGTGTTTTCTGAGTGGTTTAAGTATACGTGCTCGAGCTTGGAATGTGCAGCAAAAAAGCTCGAGTTTGCTGCTCGAGCTTTTTTCGGAAAAATCAGGGATTTGCAGGTGGTTGATCGGCTTCAATGGCGGCAGCATTTGCTTCACGGCGACTTTGGTTAAACGCGGGGTTTCTAAAAGCTGCAACTGCAATTGCCAACGCCCCGAGCATCAAACCGCTGCCAACATAAAAAACCATGCCAGGGATTTGCGGATTGGCGTCTTTTCTGGTGAAAAACGCGAACAGGTTATTGAAAATGAGTGGTCCGATCAGGTTCACGACACTCATTAAGCTGGACAAACTGCCTTGCAAAGCACCCTGTTCGTTCGGGGCGACACTCCTCGAGATCAAACCTTGGGTGGCGGGACCGCCGATGCCACCAATCGCGCCAACCACCAGAATCACATAGATCATCCAACCTTGGCTTGCCAGTCCGTAAAGCAAAAACGAAATTGCGCCGACTGCCAAGCCAATCACAATCGAACGTCGTTCACCAAGCCTGGGTACAATTTGTCTGACCAAACCACCTTGAACAATCGCGGCGGTTAAACCGACCACCGCCAGCGAAATACCGACATCTCGAGCGTTCCAGTTGTAGCGAAAGCCGGTATAAAAAACCCAAGTGTTTTGCAGCGCGTTCTGGGCAAGGTTCGCCAGAAAAATCGAGCCGACCAGTCCCAGTACCACGGGGTAACGTCCCAGCCCAAGGAGTGATCCAATCGGGTTGGCGCGTGCCCAACTGAACTCGCGGCGATTTTGGGGCTTTAAGGATTCGGGCAGCACAAAATAACCGTACAACCAGTTTAAAAGCGTTAACCCTGCCGCCACAAAGAATGGCACGCGCAGACCATAACTCGAGAGCAAGCCGCCCAGCAGTGGTCCAAGAATGAAACCCAAACCGAATGCCGCGCCGATCAGACCAAAGTTTTGAGCGCGTTTTTCGGGTGGGCTGACATCGGCAATGTAGGCGGTTGCTGCCGAAAAACTTGCGCCTGTGATGCCCGAAATGATGCGCCCAATAAAAAACCAGCCCAAGTTTGGGGCGAATGCCAGCAGCAAATAATCCAGCCCCGATCCCAACAACGATGCCAGAATCACGGGACGCCGCCCAAGCTTGTCGGACAAGCTACCCAAAATCGGAGCGAAGACAAAGTTCATTAAAGCAAACGATGCCGAAAGCCAAGCCGAGGTACTCGAGGCGCTCGAGATGTCCCCAGCGAAACTTTCGATCAGTTTGGGAACAATTGGGATCAACAAACCAATGCCCAGAATGTCGAGGACAAGGGTGACAAAAATAAATCCAAGTGCGGGTTGACGATTTTGCATGAATACCTTTCAGGTTTGGGGTGCAGAGAGCAGAGAGCAGAGAGCAGAGAGCAGAGAGCAGAGAGCAGAGGGCGAAGAGCAGGGAGCAGACTGGTTTTAGTTTGGTGTTTTATTGCTGCCTCTCGAGCACACCGATTAGCCAATCGCGGTCAGCCTTTAAAAGCACCATCTGCCGCTCGAGGGCAAAATTAACCGCGCTTTTGTGGGTTGGGATATTCTCGAGGTTGGCGATGTGCTGATTTAATTTTTCGAGTCTGGTGTTTAAACAATCAATTCGCTCATCAGGCTCGAGTTCTGTCATGAACATCAAAGCCGTACTTTCAGGACTCGAGATTGGTTCGGCGTTGCACAGTTCGGTTCGTAAAAGCTCTAAGAATTCTGTTTCGCCGCTTTTGGTGATCGCATAAACTTTGCGCGGTGGTCGGTTGCCTTCTTGCTCGAGTTTGACCGCAACCAGACCCGATTCGCGCAGTCGCTCGAGGAGCGCGTAAGCCGTGGCTTTTTTAAGGTTGGTTACCCTTGCCAGATTTTTCTCGATAAAGTCGTTTAACTGATAGCCGTGTTGGGCTTGATTTTTCAGTAATCCCAGCAACAACAGCGCATGATGATCCATTCTTGATCTCCTCTAGGATAGTCAAGTATAGAATAGTCATACTTGACTATCCTCGTCAACGTGTTCTAGGCTACTGTCTATGGAAATCCTTAAGCACTTCCTCGAGTTTTTACACTTTCTGGGCTTCTCAGGTTTAATCGGCGGAGGGCTTGCCCAGATACGCGCCCCAGAAAAAACCGTGACTCGAGTCATGATGGATGGCGCGTGGACTCAGCTTGTCACGGGTTTGCTGCTGATCGCTGTCAACGAACCCGATGTCAACCATGCCAAAGTGGGCGTCAAGCTGCTGGTGTTGCTGGTGATTGTCTACTTCTTGTTCACCAACCGCAAGAAGATACTCAGGAGCAACGTGTTTTTCACGGTATTGGGCTTGAGTATTTTTAATATGGCATTGGCGATTTTTTGGGTTGGCGGTAAATAACATTCAGGCTAAAATGCAACCGGCTCGAGGTTTCAATTGAGATTTGCGTTTTGAATCAACTTCACAGCTCGAGTGGTAATCGCAGCATCTCCAACCGTTAAGCACGCCCCGTGAAGTTCGACGCTCTTAATGTATAAACCCAAAGCAGCTTTTCCTCGAGTGACCACCGTTTCGGCGTTCACTCCCAACGCTGCCCACAGCAATTCTTGCCAGCTCGAGTCTGGTTCTAAAGCACAAATCGTAGACCAGTAACGATTTTCGGTGCTCATCAGCGCTCCCCTTGCAAGTGCGCCGACACTTCCCATGCCAGAGGTCAACCCAAGCGTTGCATAAAGGGTTTTCTCGAGGTTGTTGCTGTTTAAGCCTCCCAAGATTTTCTGGACTTCTTCGGCGTTTCCTGCCAGCATTCGACTGACCTCGAGATTGGCAGCCGTTTGAACTTGCACCCAAGTAAAGGCTCTGGCTTTGGCTTGAAGATTCGCGTACCAACCGCTTGGATCAAATAAGACTTTGGCTTGCACGGCAGGCAGCACATTCCACAAGGCACGCCACGGGTCGGTGAACATCTGTTCGCGGTTGTTGGTGTCAACAAAATTAAGGTTGACCAAACGATCATGATCGTAATAACAACGGTCTGGTGGACGCTTACCGTGCACCACGACATGAACATCAAGATCGCTGAACGCATCCATTTGATCTCGAGAAGCACTGCCAACCAAGACCACAGCAACAACGTTTGGGTCAGATTGAAATTCACTTAAAATTTCATTTAACATTCCAGCATTTTCGTCCAAAACCTTGTTATCTCCATCCGCACAATGGCTGAGCTGATCGCACCACTCGAGCATCTGCCGTGATACCCTAAACACAATGAGCAACAATCCCAAAGGCGAACTGATCGAATACTGCAAACGCAACGGACTTGAGATTCCAGTCTTTGAAACGGGCGCGACCGGTCCAGAGCACCAACCCACCTTTGAAAGCTCGGTGCTAATCTCGGGCACCATCTGGGCAACCAGCACGGGGCGCACCAAACGCGAAGCCGAAAAAACCGCCGCCCAGCAAACCTTGGAAAACCTCGAGCACAACGACCCTGGAGCGCACAACCTTGACCTCGAGCCGAACCCCTGGCCCATTTTCCCAGAGGTTTTGGCGCAGTGCTTGAACGTGGCGAACGCCCGTGTGGAAATGTCCAAGCGCGGTCAAGCCGCGACGCTCGAGGTCAGGGATTTGGCGCTCGAGTTGTACAAGGGTTTATTAACCGATTTGGGCGAAGTGGTTTAAAAATTTCAAGATCAATTCGAGCACTCACCTGCCAGATTGGGTGGGCGTTCATGGCGTTCATTGTTTTTGAGTGTTTGCCAGGTAAACTTTTATCATTATGCCAAGCCATCAAAAAACTTTTTTAACCACCTCGAGATGCTTGATGGTTCTCGTCTCGAGTCTGACGCTCTTTGCAGTGTTCTTGTGCGTTCAAGTTTCGGCGCAAAAGATCATCCCAACCTATTACACGGACGTTCAACCGATCCTCGAGAAGAACTGCGTGTCTTGTCATGTTAAAGGTGGCATTGCGCCGTTTGTGTTGGATAACCCCAAAGAGGCAGTCGCTCGAGCCGAACGCATTGCGCAAGTCACCCAATCCGAGTACATGCCGCCGTACCCTCCTGGTAAAGATTCGCAACCGTTTTTAAACGAACGCAGGTTGGGTTCGGCAAGCAAGCAAATTTTAATTGACTGGGCAAAAGCGGGCGCACCGCTTGGCACGGCACCAAAAAAATAAAAGGAGAGCCATGAAAAAGATTCCAACTCGAGCCATCGCGGTCATACTGGTTGCAGGATTTGGAGCGCTCAGTTTGGGGTATGCGACTTTTGGTGGCATACCCCCCGAAGCGAGAATGCACAACCTTGACCTGGCGAGCACCAACCACGCGCACCGCGTCAACCAGAATATTTCGGATGTGGCATGGAGTTTAAACCCGCCAACCTCGAGCCAATTGCTGGCTGTCAAACCCGATGTTGTTCTAACGCCAGACAGCGCTTACCTGCCAGACTCGAGCAACAACGACGATTACCACTGCTTTTTACTCGACCCTAAACTGCTCCGCGATACTTTTGTGACTGCCACAAACGTTAAACCAGACCAAACCAGCATCGTGCATCATGTGATTTTGTTTAAGATCGGACCAGAAAACGCAGCCGAGGCTCGAGCACGAAATAATGCCTCGGGCGGTAAAGGTTGGACTTGTTTTGGCGGTTCGGACATCGGCGATATTCGTACCACCGCCAACAGTTGGTTGGCGGCTTGGGCACCAGGCGCGAGCAGCCAGACCATGCCAGAAGGTGTCGGATCACTGTTAACCAAAGGCTCGATGATTGTCATGCAAGTCCATTACAACTTGACCACTGGCGTCAAACCAGATCAAACCAGTGCAGAGCTGACCTACGCACCCGAAGGCACAACCCTCACACCCACTCAAACCATATTGGGTTATGCCCCAGTCGAAATTCCTTGCCCCGACGGTATGAACACCCCGCAATGCAACCGTCAGACGGTGTTAAACGAAAACGTTCAAAAATACGGGCAGAAGATTTCATTCATCCCGTTAGGCTTATTGTACGTCTGCAAAAAGAAACTCGAGGATTACCCAAAATCTGTGGGCGACGCCAGCGAGATCAAAACCTCTTGCGACCGCGAAGTCAAAAAAGCCAGCACCCTTTACGCCGTCGCCGCGCACATGCACCTGCGTGGGCAAGACATTAAACTCGAGTTAAACCCTGGCACTGGACGTGCCAAAACCTTGCTGCACATTCCAAAATGGGATTTTCACTGGCAAGGCAATTTCTGGTTTAAAACCCCGCTCGAGATTGAACCAGGCGATGTTCTGCGGCTCTCGTGTAGCTATGACAACAGCGTGGCGGGTCAACCCGTGCTGAACGGAGTGCAAGCCAGCCCAAGGTACATCACCTGGGCGGAAGGTACAACCGATGAAATGTGCCTGAGCATTCTGACCTCTGCAGCCAAAAAATAAGATGCTCGAGACTTCTGAGAGGAACGCTTTGCAGCGTTCCTCTTTTACATCTAAGGTAGACTCCTGGGGTTGCTCGAGGGAGCCTCGAGCTTTTGGAGGTTACACAATGTCAATTGCTTTAAATCTTGCAGGTGATCCTGCTGCTGAAGCTTTGTTAAACCGTGCCAAAGAGGAAATGCAGGGTTTGAGCGCCGTACCAAACTTGGTGGTGGTCAGAATCGGTGATGATCCTGCCAGCGTTTCGTACACTCGCATGAAAACCCGTCGCGCCAAAAAAATCGGTATGAACTCGAGCTTGATCGAACTGCCAACCAGCACTTCTGAAGCCGAGATGCTCGAGTTGATCAAAACACTGAATAGCGATGACGCGGTCAGTGGTATTTTGGTGCAATTGCCATTTCCCAAAGGTTCTGAACCTGACGAAAAACGGATTCTCGAGGCGATCAGTCCCGCCAAAGATGTGGACGGTTTGCATGTCGTCAATGTTGGGCGCTTGTGGGCGGGCGAAGCGGGCTTGCGCCCCTGTACCCCAGCGGGTGTGATCTCGATGCTCGATTTTTACGGCATCACGCTCGAGGGGAAACGCGTGGTGATCATCAACCGTTCGCAACTGGTTGGTAAACCACTGGCAGCCTTGATGCTTGAGCAGAACGCCACCGTGACCATTGCCCACTCGAGAACCCAAGATATGGCAGCCGTGACTCGAGAGGCGGATGTGCTGGTGACCGCCGTGGGTCGAGTGAATTTTATTACTCCCGAAATGGTCAAACCTGGCGCGGTGGTGGTCGATGTCAGCATCAACCGCATCACCGATGCCAACGGTGAAGCCAAACTGGTTGGAGATTGCCACCCTGATGTCGCCAGCGTCGCCAGCGCCCTGACACCCGTTCCAGGCGGCGTTGGACCGATGACGGTATCGCATTTGCTCTATAACACCGTTCAAGCCTGCAAACAGCAATTGGCAACTCGAGCAAAGCCGCTTCAAGCCGAGTAGAATACAAACAGCGCTCGAGAAACCCTTCGGAGAACCCGTGTTTGAACAACTGCTGCAAAATCAATTGCTCTGGACGGCACTGGTCGCTTCGACGGGCGCTCAAATCCTCAAAGTTTTTCTGGTCTTGATCACGGAACGTTCCTGGCAACCCGCTCGGTTTCTCGAGACTGGCGGGATGCCCAGTTCCCACACCGCCAGCGTGGTGGCGTTATCGGTGGGTTGCGGCATCAAATACGGTTGGGACAGTCCGTACTTTGCGATTGCCACGATTTTTGGCATGATCGTGATGTACGACGCGACTGGTATTCGTCGCGCTAGCGGAATGCAAGCCGAACTGATCAACGATCTGGTCGAAGAACTTCGCGCGGTTGTGCGTGAAGGCTTCACGCCCAAGCCATTAAAAGAATTACTTGGTCACACGTATTTCGAGGTTTTTGTCGGTATGTTGTGGGGCATTTTGGTTGCTGTTTTATCTTTTCTGGTGGTGGTAAAACAATAAGAATACTGGAGGTGGATTTGTGTCTGTATTGCAAGTCGCGGCAGGACAAGACCGATTTGGTGAAACTCGAGGACTCGGGATCAGCGCCATCCAATTTAAAGTCACCCCTCAAGACCTGGACGGCATTCTGATTCTCGAGAATACCTTTCATGCCAAAGGTGGACCGCCCAAGCACTTGCATCACGCTCAAGACGAATGGTTTTACTGTCTCGAGGGTGAATTTGTGCTTGAGGTTGGCAATCAACATTTTGATTTAAAACCAGGCGATTCGGTGCTCGCGCCAAGGCAAGTACCGCACGTTTGGGCACATGTTGGCGATAACATCGGTAGAATGCTGATTACCTTTTCCCCAGCAGGGCAGATGGAAGCCTTCTTCCAAGAGGTCAACAAAGCCAACGCCATGCCACCGCAAACCCCAGAACTCTGGAGTGCACACGGGATGGAATTGCTCGGAGCGCCGTTAAAGGTTTAACTCGAGCCAGTCCGACCCAAAGTTGGTGTCGGACGAAGGCGAATCTTGATGCGGCGCTCAGGCGTTTTGAAAACGTTACGCAGGGTTGCCCGCAAGATTTCACCCTCACCGACGGTCACGGTCACAACAGTACCGTCAGGCAGTTTTGTTCCAGCCTCGAGCACAATCACACCATCTTTAACCAGACCTCGGTACGCCCGCATGTGGTTCTCCTCTGCGTTAGTTTACTCGAGAATATCCTCTTTCAAACGTGACACAATGCGCTCGAGTTTTTCAGTGTTCTGCCCGCGTTTTTTCTCGATCAGCACGAAACGCTCGAAGACTTCGATGGCTTCACGGCGACGGTTTGCCCGCACGAGCAAATCTCCCAAGAATTCATTCTCCAGTAAATAACTCGAGAAATCATCTGGGTGTTCGGCAACATTGGCTTTGATGGTTTCAATCTTGGCTTGGGTTTCGCGGTAACGTTTG
>JANMUC010000489.1:0-5437 GCA_031391225.1 Deinococcales bacterium | reverse complement strand
GCACTGGCAGACAAAGGCTCGAGGATGCTGGCAGGCGTGCCCTCGCGCACCACAAAACCTTGACCGCGCAAGAGTTTTGACATGGCAGGATCACCGATCACCAGCACGTTACCGCGACCTTCAACGCGCAAACTTAAGGTTTTGCTGTCATCAAGTTTCGGTTGTTCAAAATTTGGTTCAATCTTCACTTCAAGAGCCGCCTCGCCAGGGTCAGGCACGACAAAATCAATGCCGACACTCGAGCGACCCGCCGGCAAGGTCAAGGTTTGCACGGGCAGCGGCGCACCATTCAAGCTTGGCAAAATTCGCACTCGAGCCGACTGAGACAAGCCAATCACCGCCGTCGCTCGAGCTGTCGCACCCTTGGTCAAAGAATTTGGCGCGATCAACTCCGCCACGCTGGCATTCCCCCGCGAAGTTAGAGGCAGCACGTCCACAGGCACTCCAGGCAGCCGCTCGAGCGCGTTGGCGGTGGTGCTGTTGCCGTCCGAAACCAGCAGCACCCGCGTTCCCTCATACGCCTGCGCGACCTGAAGCGCGTTGCCAGTATCGGTCTGACTCGTCTCGAGCGCATCACGCGGCGTACCAGCCACCCCAGTCTGACCCGCAAACTCGAGCCTCGCACTGGCAGGAATACGCTCCAAAGCCTGCGGTGCGGGACTTGCCGAATCGCTGACATCCGTCAAAATCACCAAACCCGCCCGAGCCGTCTCGAGGTTCGGACTGGACGCCGCAAACGCCAAAACCAGCAATGCAATCGAACGCAACACGCCCGTCACACCACGAACGATTTGCGCTCGAGAAACGATCAAAGCCGCAATAAAAATTATTACAGCCAGAATCAAAATCCAAGGTTGCTCGAGGTGCAAGATCATGAAGCGCTCCGTTCCCCTCTCATCCCCGACCCTTCTTGCCCCTTACGGCAGCACCTTCGGGCTTGGGGCGCTTCTCTCCTAGGAGAGAAGGGAGTTTTATTGCTTCCTCGAGGGATGAAAATTTTGTTTTTTATTATTTTTTTAAAGCAGGCGAAAAGATTGTTAGGAGGCAATATTTCGGCATCTCGAGGTTTGCACAAAGCTCCCTTCTCCTGATGTTGGGAGAAGGGCTGGGGATGAGGGTAGACAGCACAATTGCTGCTTTTAGTGTCTAAAACTTTCATGCTGTACCCTTTGCACGCCAGAAATTCAAATCAATCCTGCCGCCGCCACGCAAGAACGCTTCGAGGGTCAAAGCGACTAACGCCAGCAATAACAACCAAGCTCGAGCGCTCGAGTCTTGAATGGATGCGGCACTTAAATTCGATGGTTTGGCGCTTCCAAGTTCAAAGATTTTGCTTTCACCGTTAATAAGTTTGGTTTGCACGCTCGAGTTGAGGCTGGAAGTGTAACGCCGTCCTGAGACGTTGTAAACGCCTGGAACGAGTGCTCGGGTTAAACCTGGGGCGCTCGAGCCATTCAGGGTCACTTCCACGTCGTTGCTGCCTGGCAGGTTCGCGCCGAGGGTTAAGGTTTCGACGCCAATGAATTCCTCGAGTGCATTGAAGATCAACACTGGAAAGGCTGGGTTGGAACGCAAATCACTGTCGAGCGGATGCGCGGCAATGTACACGGCTCGGACCCCAGGCGCGTCACCGCGTGAAATGAAGGCACTCGAGCCAACCCGAGCCAGAATGCTCCAACCACCGTCAAGCATTTCTGGGGCGGGGACGCTGGAAATTCTGGCACGCACGCCTTCAAGGTTGGCAAAACGCAGCAGACCGCTGGTGGCGTCCCAACCCGAGACGACCTCGAGTTTGGGTAGCGTTTGCCCCTTGGCAGGGTTTTGCGGTGCGAGTGGCGCAAAAATAATGTAATTTCCAGCAGGTAAACTTCTGGGCACAACCCCAACCAGCACCATTGCGTCAAATCCCGCGCTCGAGGCTGGCGGCAAGTTTTGCACTGCGGCACGAACCCCTGGCACGCTGACGACTGCTCGAAGCACATCGTCTTGTTGTGGGCTGACCAGCACCCGACCAGCACCCTGAACTGCGAAAGCGCTGTCGTCCAACTCAAGTGTATCCTGATTTTTGGGCAAGCTCAGTTTGTACTCGCCTGGTTCGACCTCAATCTTTGGTGTCCAAATCGCGCGAGTTCCGCCAGAAACCCGAAGCGATTCGCTGGCAATGGTTTTTCCGTTCAGCTCGAGTTTGACTTGCACGGTTTTGGGACTGTTCGCGTTGGACTCAACCGCAGCGAACAACTGCTTGCCACGCACCTGAAACGCGGTAATGCCAAGGTTATCACCGTTGCCACGCACCGCATGAAAAAAACCTGCAAAACCAGTTGGTGGCTCGAGACTCGAGAAGACATGCGTCTCGCTATTGGGCAGCAACGCCGCCGCCAGTTTGATCGCCCCCTCGAGATCGCTGCTGGCATCGCCCGCTTGAAGTCTCTCGAGGTTTGTGCGGGCTTCGGACACGCTGGCGCTGCTGGCAACCACGGTTGCGCCCAAACCCGCCCGCACGATCACCACCCGCCTTGCACCAGACAATAATTTTTTTGCCTCGAGCAACGCCGCCTCAAAACGGCTGGGTTTGACATCGGTGCTGCGCATCATCGCACTGGCATCTACAATAATGGCAATGTCACGTCCTGGAAGCTCGAGCCGAGGACTGGCAGCACCCAAACTCGCGGCGATCACGGTCAACAGTTGCAGCAACAGCAAAATGTTTGGCGAGAATCGCGCCTTACGACTTGGGGCTTCCTCCCGCGACCACAACCATAAAGCACTGACCATGCGTTCGCGCCTTGCTTGACGGATAAAATGCAAGGCAATCACCACGGGTACGAAAATCAGACCCAACAAGAACAATGGTGCGGCAAAGGCAAGCATCAAGTATCGAATTGAATCGTACACCGCGCACATGGCAAAACAGTGACGAAAATAAGGTTCGCTCGAGAGGGTGTTTAAAGGTACTCTGGGAAAAAGTATTTTCTGGATTTTAAGACAAGAACGGGATACTTTCTTAAAGGCATGTCTGTTTCTTCATTGAAATCATCATGGATCGTTTTGAACCGATCTCGAATTGCACCTCGGACAAATTCTGCGAACTCGAGAAGCCACAAACGGGCTTCGTCTTCTGTTTTTTGGTTTAACCAATCAAATCCAATGGTTCGGAAACTTTTAGGAATTGCGTTTACGACGTAAACGGCATTTCTCGAGTTTAATCGAATTAAATCAATGTCTGGGTATTCTGCAACTTGCGAAAAATTCAGACGATGTGCTGTACGGCAAAATCATGGAGAGGTACTAATTACGTGTTCATCAATGCAATCTGATATTTCCGTAACGATTGTAAAACCGAAAAAACATTCCGAACCATTGTAAGCGGAATCTCGAGAATTTAAAACTCGAGATTCTGTGATTTTTATGGCAGTGAGGCTTGAAGCCATGAAACGCCACTCAAAAATATTCCCAGTATGAACATAACCCAGGCAAGAAAACGCCAGATTCGATCACTTGACCAAGCATAAGCTGCGCCCAGCCAGAACAGCGAACTAAATGGAAGCCAGTGATACCATTCATAAGTTGCAAAAGTAGGTGCTAAACCGAATAAACCACGTCTTTCGTAAGCATTCAGAATTGGCATTCCTAATCCCAGCAAATATAATCCAATGCTGACCCATTGACGAATCGTGAATTTGGGAAATTTCATTTCGTACCAAACCTTCTTCAATCTCGAGCAGCAGAACTTGCTATTTTTTTGGATTACGAGTGGCTGGATACAAGGAAAATAAAATTCAAAACTGCGCTCAAAAATACCCATAATCCAACGATGATCCAGCCAACTTTTCGATCCGTCAAAACGGGCGAGATATACGATGACACAAACCAAAATAAGACTGTGAATGGTGTCCACTGCGGAATGGTTACGATCAAGGGGGTTAAGAAGTCAATCCTTTTTGGATCAAAAAAGTAAAAGTAAAATACGACAAATCCTGGTAGAGCAAAACCCAGCAAGCAAAATCCAACGCTGACCAAATGACGAATTCTGAACGTTTTTGGATTCATCTTGCTCCCGCGTTGCAAATACTGTGATTACAAGCCGAAGCTCAAGGTGTGAGGCTCGAGCTTCTACAAGTTTTGATTGGGCAAGAATATTGGTTGAAAGGTTTAAGAGTGGCTATACCCAAGCATGAGGAGATAAAAAACAATACTCACCAGAGCAGTTAATCCAAATACAATCCATGCGAGCAAATGCCAACGCCCATCAGGAAAAACATGTGCCGCAGCCAACCACAGCAAGGCAGTCACAGGAAGCCACTGATAAGAGAAAAAGAGTAGCCATCGCAATTGGTCAGTTGATTTTGGAAAACGCAGCACCAAATACAGAAAGGATATTATAGGAACGGCAAATCCTCCTATGCACAATCCAACACTGATCCAATGGCGAGTTGTGAATGCTGAGAAATTCATTTTGTGCCAAACAATCTAAGAGGATATGGAAGCTCGAGGTGTGATGCTTGAACTTGTGCAAGTTTCAATTGGAAGAGAATAGTGGTTAAAGGTCACATGTGAGCACGGGGGTGAGTAATCTCGAGAAAGGTAAAACACGAGTATTTTTAATAAAACTTAAGAAGATAGTGAATATATTTGTAAAACTGTAATGAATGGTATGATACTATTTATCAATAAGCAAAAAATTAGAATAAAGTATTCTATATGAGTAATTTTTTGGTTTTTAAGTATAAAATACGAAAAAACAATGTAAATTATCGATATAATAATGTTTATTAGAGTTTGAGAAAGAAAATCTTCTGCTGTGACCCAATCGTATATGATAACCCGATATCCAATTTTCCAAATTTTTCTATAAATTAAATAAAATAGTGTGGCAGTAAAATAGATAAAAAATAAAGAAAAACTAATCCATACATAATTTATATTGGTAAATTTTTGATTTCTAAACTTAAAAAAATAAATTAATAATGCGAATATTAAATTTAGGACAGAAATAAACCTTTGAGCTAAAATTTGTTGAATGATAAGTAGTGCATTCATTAAAACATAAAAATTTAACCAAGTAAAAGAAATAACTTGAATTACTAAAACTATTATTAAAACATAAAAAATCATATAGAATTTCTCCTAAAAAATTATTACCACGTAAATTACACAGGTAAATTATTTAAATTGCGATTTAAAAGTGTTTACAATTAAGAACATGATTTAAAAATAAAAACAATTCCAGATCCGAGATGGCAAATTTATTGAAATACTTTATGTTAAATTTAATTTTATTAGATTTTTTAAAGTTATTACTGTAGAAATGTAGATGTCATGATATTAAAAGAATTTGTGGGATGATTTGCTTACTTTTATTTATCATGACATCAAACTATTTGCTTACTTTAAATACACACCGCAACACTTGGATATATCTTAGGACCAAAAGACA
>JANMUC010000449.1:0-3593 GCA_031391225.1 Deinococcales bacterium | reverse complement strand
TTACCCACATTTTACGTATAAAAATTAGAACAATTTTAACCCACAAGGCATTCTTTGTAGGGGAGCACCTGTGTGTGCTCCCATAGCTGTCAAGTTAAGGGAAATAGCGCTCAAAATGACCCTGTTTTCAAACCTGCCTCTGTGGACTAACGCCAGTCTTGAGCGCCTTTAGTGCGCTTGTCCGCCTGTTAGCATCACGGCTTTAGCCTGATGCGGCGCAAACCATCCCGTTGGGAATGTACGAATGCCAGTAGCAGCTTGTGTATCGGAACGCAAAAATCCTTAAGTTGACAGCTATGGGGGCCACTATTTTACGCCCCTGAAAATAACCTAACCCCTCTCGGTGTCTTTGAGTCTCTGTGTTAAAAATCTTTGCGTCTTTGCTCCCTTGCGCCTTTGCGTTAAGTCTTTTGGATACGTCGCTTGGCCTCGTACTGCACCATATTGACGATACCCATCAACCCCTGACCCTTGCCCATCGAAATTTCTTTGCCGAACAAGTCAAACACCACATCCGTCTGAAGTGCAGCCACTTTGTTCAGCGGTTGACCGGAGCAGGTTTCATCCAACACCGTGCAGATGGCCTTTGCTGAAAGCCCCTGTGGATTCAACACGTCAAAATAATATTTGAGCGTACCGTCTGGATTATCCAACGCCCACACAAATGCGTCTGACTCATCAGAATCGCACCCATCACGAACCCCAAAACCTTGTGATACGTCGGGTTGATACCCATTGCATCAGCGGCAAGTTCATCTTCACGAATGGCAACAAACGCCCGACCAATGCGGCTACGCTCGAGCCTGAAAACGAAAAACATTACGATCAATAACAACGGCAGCACCAACCAAGCATAGGCAAGCGGATTTTCAAACGGTTGTGGAATTCCAAAAATACCGACTGCGCCGCCCGTAATATCAAGATTCAGTGACACAACCCGAAGGATTTCGACGAAAGCGATGGTTGCAAGTGCCAAGTAAATTCCGCGAAGACGCAATGCGGGAACGCCCACGATCACGGCAAGCACCGCACTGGCGACACCCGCAATCAGCATCTCGAGCAACAAGTATTGCACGGGATACATGCCGCTGACAGGCAAGACTTTGGTGCTGATGACCGCCGCAATGTAACCGCCCAGCGCATAAAAACCAGGACTGGCGAGCGAAAGTTGTCCTGCCATCAGCGGCAAATACGTCGAAAGCCCAAGCAGCGCTTGCAACATCATTTGCACGATTAAAAATCCGTATTGGTTGAAAAAATCGTTCACGGTGTCCTTTAAGTAGCAGTCGTAGGGGCGCTGCTTGCTGCGCCCTCAATGGCAGCAGATTTTTGAGATTGCAAGAAAATCAAATGTTGTTTTGAATTCCGTTTCTCGAGTTTTGGAATACATAATTGCTGCGTGATTAAAACTATTTTCGATCAAATGTCAAAACTTTTTGGCGATAATTTGTGGGTGCTGTTTCTGGATTTATCAGAATTAAAAAATCAGGAAGCGCATTGGCAGTAGGTTGACCATTTTCGTCTGTTGATCCTGGCTCTGCTTGCCAATCGAGCATGTAAATATTCACAACATAACGCCCTTTATTCAAAGAGAAATTGGGTGAATTTCCCAGATGATCTCCAGAAATATGCTCAAACCCAGAAATGAAAGCATCACCATCAGTATCAAACAAATACGACTCGGATGAAACGACAATGTACTGGCTTTCTCTAGCATTTAACTTCTCGAGATTTTCCGCATTGCCCAGACGAACTGCAAATTGAAAACATCCGTCAGATTGAATATTGATCGGAACAAATTTTCCAACTTGAATATGTTTTAAAATATTTTCGTCTTCAGATAATTCAGCGTCCCAAGCATCGTAATCAAGAATGTGCGTAAATGCTGCACTGTCCCAAATCGCAAACATTCCTGCATCTGTAGTGATGGGTTGATTGATGACTTCCACAATGCTCCCGTTTCTCGAGCCTCGAGATTTTGCTCTCTGCTTCAAACCTTCTGAATCAACCGTCGTCCCAGAATCCCTTGTGGTCGAACGAGCAAAATCACGAAAAGCAACGCGAAGGCAACGGCTTCTTTGTAAGCGCTGAATTCTCCTGGCACGAAGGCTTCGGCAAGTCCGATCACCAGTCCACCAACGACTGCGCCTGGAATGTCGCCAAGACCGCCCAGCACGATCACAGCCAGTCCTTTCAGACCGTAAGTGACGCCGCCGTAAGGACCGTTGATTGAAAAACCCGTGGCAACTAAAGTTCCTGCCAACCCACCAAGAAAACCTGATAGAAAGAACGTGAAGACAATAAAGCGGTCTGTGCTGATGCCAAGTAAACTGGCGGTGGTTTGATTCTCGGCAACGGCACGCAAGGCTTTGCCGACTTTGGTTTTGTTGATGATGTACGCGAGTATCACCAGCACTACCATCGAAACCACAAAAATAATGACTTTGATCGTGTTGACTTGAATCGGGTTTTCGCTCGAGCCAAACGTGATGCTTGGGTTGTCGCTCACCCATTTTCCGTACACGTCGGATGGGAAGGATAGACTTTCAGTGCCGATCACGTATTGCAGCAGGTTCACGACCACCAGCGCGACACCTAAACTTGAGACGAGGGCAAGAAGTGGGTCTGCCCCTCGAGTGCGTAGGGGTCTGAAGGCGAGGCGTTCAATCAAAACGCCGCTTGCACCTGCCAGCAGTGAACCGACGATGATGGCAAGCCAGAATGGCAGGGCGAACGGCATTTGAAAGCCGCCGAGCAAGCCCGTGCCGTTGTTCGAGCCACCACTCAGAAAGTACGTGAAGTATGCGCCGAGCGTGAAGATTGCACCGTGGGCAAAGTTGATGATGCCCAGAATCGAAAAGATGATGGTGTATCCGAGCGCGAAAATGGCGTATATCGCGCCAATGCTTAAACCGTTTAAAAAGTTTTGAATAAAAACGGACAAGTCCATGGTTTCAACTTTCAATGCTCAAATCTCGAGGTTTTAATAAAAAGCGGGGTCACACCCGTAACCCCGCCAGAACGGTGGCTCGAGGTTTATTTCAGGTAATCGAATCTGCCAGTTTTGTTGTCGGGGTTCATTTTGATTTGGGCGACGTAGAAGTTCTTTTGAATCACTTCGCCTTCTTTGTCAAAGGTGATTGTACCCAGTGGGGTTTCGTATTTGCCTGCCAGGATGGCTTTGTTGAGGTCAATGCGCACGTCGGCAAGTTCGCTGCTGCCGACTTTGGTTTTCTTGTCAACGCTGCGCAGCGCTTGTACCAAGACTTGCACGGCGGCGAAGGCTTGGGCGGTAAATTGTGGTGGTTCTTTGCGGTACTTGTTCTTGTAAACCGTGCGGAAGGCGGCGTTTAACGCGCCTGGGGCGGATGGGCTGTAGGCTTGAGCGATTAACACGCCGTCGCAGTATTGTTGGCAAACGGGGAACATGTTGGCGGTGTTTAAGCCGTTACCACCAATAATAATGCCTTTGTAACCGCTAATGCGCAGTTGTTTGACCAGGTTGCCACCATCGGCAGCGAGGCCCGAGATGATTACCAAGTCAGGGTTCTCGGCAATCACGTTTGTTGCCTGCGTGGTGAAGTCGGTGTCGG
>JANMUC010000219.1:0-13423 GCA_031391225.1 Deinococcales bacterium | reverse complement strand
TCTTCTGGAATCTCGAGCGCCGTAAAAACCTGATTCAGAATCGGTTGCATCAACTCGAGCCACCATTGATCGGCATTTTTGATGTGATCGTGCGCAATTTCTGGGGTGTGCCACGGAAAACCTTTAGCGAAGTAAGGTTTGATCTGATCTCGGGTTACGGTTTTTTCAGGATATTCTCGGTGCAAAACCTCGAGTACAGAGTTCGACCAAACTGAACCATGATTCGAGAGCGTGCGCCCAAAATCCCACATCAAGTATTTTTCAGCCATAAACCCTTTCAACCAACTCGAGCAAATCGTCCTTTGCTGCGTCACCACTTAAAATTCTGGTTTTCAACTCGAGCGGTGTGAGCCAGAAAAACCCACTAAAATCGTCGGGGTTAAACTTCGGGGTTTCCTCGAGTTCGATTTCAAAAACTTTCATAAACGCGCTTAAACCCGTGTTGACGGGCGAAAAATATGCAACTTCACGCCAAACCAACGCATCCACATCCAAGTTCAATTCCTCGAGTGTTTCGCGTTTGAAAGCTTGCAAATAACTTTCGCCAACTTGCACCAGACCGCCAACGCTCATGTCCAAACCATTTGGAAACATGCGCTTACTCGAGCTTCGACGCGGAATGAATAACTGCCCATTTTTATTCTTCACAAACGCATTGATGACCCGAACATAACCACCTCGAGAAAGCTTATCCCAAGAATCATCACGCGGAATTTGCCCAATCACAACATCGAAATCGTTGACGAGATCAAGAATTTCTGGAAGCTCGAGCGTCATGAAAAGATTTTACAGAAGAATTTGAATGTGCGCTTGAACCAAATTCAGCCACTCGAATCAAGGTTGAACTCGAATTGTACCTTCACCCGCAACAATCCAAAAATGTTGATCCAGACTGACGACCAAGCCATTATTTCGTTCTGCACAAGCAATCACGAGAGCATCAGCAATGCCGAGCGGTAAATTTTGGTAGCGCTCGGCAAGAATTTGTGCGCGTTTAAGATCCGCAGCTTCATGCTCGAGTTGGAAGATACCCGCGTGAATGTCATTGATGAAGGCGCTCATGGCTCGAGTGCCAAAACGAGTCTCGGTCAGGTACGCAATTTCTGCAAGAATTCCTGTCGGAACAAAATATGGTGGACTTGCCGCAAAAACCACTCGACGAATGCGTTCATGATTTTCGTCTTTTCGGTTTAACAATGCCAGAATCGCACTGGTATCAAGCGTCACGGATGCTTATTCCAAGCTTCAAATAACGCTTGTTCGCTGGTCGCTGCATCAAAATCACTTTCAACAATACCTAAACTGCTCATCCCTGGAAACGGTAATTTGTCAAATTCTTCTCTATTTTTCAACAAAATGTCGATCAACTCGCTCTGCTCCGCAAGTGGTAACTGTAAAACAGCAGTTTTAATTTCTTGCAAACTCATGGATTTATTGTGCCACAAAAGTATGATTTTGCCTATATTTAGTAACTCCAATTGGTTTTATAAAACATCGCAATTCCATTCTAAAAGATCGATGAGGGAACTACTCGCACCTTTCCAAAATGTCGTAAGCTCGAGTCATGACAAAAATGCGTTTCGGTATTCTGGGCGCGGCACGTATTGCCGCTCGAGCACTCGTTCCCGCCATTCAAAACTCGAGCAACGCCGAACTGGTCGCGGTGGCGGCACGTGATGGCGCTCGGGCGGAAGCCTTTGCCAAAGAGCACAACATTCCTGTGGCACTCGAGGGTTATCAGGCGCTACTCGAGCGAGACGATATTGATGCGATTTACAACCCACTGCCGAATGACGGGCATTCACCGTGGAGCATCAAAGCGATGGAAGCAGGTAAGCATGTGCTGTGCGAGAAACCCGTTGGCATGAACGCGCTGGAGGCTGCAAACATGCTCGAGGTTTCCAAACGCACGGGCAAGACCTTGATGGAAGCCTTCATGTGGCGTTTTCACCCTCAAGTTGCTCGAGCCAAAGAAATTGTGGACAGCGGTGTGCTGGGCGATATTAAACTGATTCGTTCGGGTTTCTCGTTTTTTCTAAACGACGCTGGCGACATTCGCTGGGTGAAAAGCATGGGCGGCGGCGGACTGCTCGACTTGGGTTGTTACAACGTCAACGCCACGCGGTTGTTCGCAGGACGAGAACCAACCAGCGTTTACGGCGCTGCCGATTATTCTGGAACGGACGTGGACTTGCACTTCGCGGGCATCCTCGAGTTTGGCGACAACCTGCGCGGCGTGATGGAATGCTCATTTGGGCAAGAGCACCGTCAGCACCTCGAGATTGTTGGTACAAAAGGAATGCTCGAGATTGCGCAATTTGTGCTGCCAAACGATGGAATTGGCGAAATTAGGGTTAACGGTGTGGTTGAAAAAACCGTTGCTGCCGACAAATACCAGTTGATGGTTGAACAATTTGTTCGTGCCGCTCGAGGTGAAGAAGCCTTGGCGTACCCGATGGAAAATTCAATTCTGCAAATGAAAGTCTTGGATGCTTTGGCGCAATCGGCACGGACGGGTTTAAAAGTCACGCTTTAATTTTCACGAAAAATCCAAAGCTCTTCTTGCAGACAAATTAAGCACATTTTCCGCGCTTGAAGCCCTCACCCGGCTTGTTCCTCGCCACCCTCTCCCGTTCTTGACCATAAAACGCACCTTCTTGATTCCAAGATGCACCTAACGGGCGGAATCGCTAACGGGCATGGTCGCCAATCGGGAGAGGGTTTAGAACAAGATATTTCGCTTCTCGAGATAGCAATTAAACTCCCTTCTCTCCTGGGAGAGAAGGGTTGGGGATGAGAGGAGAATACTGGTTGCTCGAGTTTTAAGTTGAAACTTTTTCACGAAATGCAAATGGGTTGAAATTGGTGTTGCGGTCATAAACATCAACGTTCTCGGCGCGTTTTAGGAATCCAACCACAACATAAGTCAGTGGCGTCAGAATCACCTCGAGCGCAACTTTGTACAGGTAATTGAACGCGATGATGCCCCAAAGAACGTCTTGTGGGATGGCGTTTGCGCCAATTCCAAACGCGAGCCACGAGAAGGTCAGGGTGTCTGCGCCTTCACCGATCAGGGTGCTGCCGATGGTGCGTACCCACAAGAATTTCCCGCTCGTCATGACTTTGAGTTTTGCCAGCACAAAAGCGTTCAAAAATTCGCCCACAAAGAACGCGGCAAGGCTGGCAAAGACAATTTGCGGAAAGAACCCAAGGACTGTCTCGAACGCGCCTTTGGTGGGGCTTGTGGGGTCTGTGGGAAGCAGTCCAATCAGTGCAAAAATAAGGCTCGAGGCGAGGTTCGCGCCCATTGCAAACCAAATCACGCGTTTGGCTCGAGCGTAACCGTAAACTTCGGTCAGGATATCACCAAAAATATAGGTAAGCGGAAACAGGAACGTGCCGCCGTCAAACACGGGTTTCCAACTGCCGAGGGTGGCGGTGGCGAGTTTGGTGCTGGCGATGTTGGATACGACTAGAATCACGGCAAACGCGGCAAGAATTAAGTCAAAGTATCTAAAAGTTTTTGGGGCGGTATTTTCTTTCACGGCGCAATTGTACGCTCGAACCCAGAAAAACCCAAACTCGAGGTTAGGGCGTAGACTGGTTTCAACATGAAAACTGAATTATCCAACGTGCGAACGGCGTATCGGACTTGTAATTTGTGCGAGGCGATGTGTGGGCTGGAAATCAAACTCGAGGGGGATAAGATTGTTTCGATTCGAGGGGATGAACTTGATCCGTTCTCGAAAGGGCATATCTGTCCGAAAGCCACGGCATTAGAGGATATTTACAACGACCCAAACCGTTTAAAATTTCCTGTGCGGCGCACCGCGAATGGTTGGCAGCAAATTTCTTGGGATGAAGCGTTTGATGAAGTGATCTCGAGCTTAAAAGCGGTGCAAGTCAAGTATGGCAAGAATGCGGTGGGCGTGTACCAGGGCAATCCGAGCGTTCACAATTCTGGAACGGTGCTGACCTCAAGCGGATTTTTCAAGGCGCTCGGCTCGAGCAACAAATTTTCGGCTACCAGTGCGGATCAATTGCCGCATCATTTTGCGGCGTGGCAAATGCTCGGGCATCCGTTGTTAATTCCAATTCCTGATATTGACCGCACGGATTTTATGCTGATTTTGGGTGCGAATCCACTCGCTTCAAACGGCAGCCTGATGACGGCGGCGGGCGTCAAACGGCGGCTCGAGAACATCAAAAAACGTGGCGGCAAGATTGTCTTGGTTGACCCGCGTCGTAACGAAACCGCCAGTGTCGCCAACGAACATCATTTTATTCGTCCTGGCACGGATGTGTTTTTGCTGCTGGCGATGCTCGAGGTGATTTTTGCGGAAAACTTGGTGAAGCTCGAGCGGTTGGCGAATTTTACGGATGGCTTGGAGGTTTTGCGTGAGGCTGTGCGTGAGTTCACGCCCGAACGGGTCAGCGCTCGCACAGGTTGGAGCGTAGACGCGATTCGTGGTTTGGCTCGAGACTTTGCGAATGCACCCTCAGCAGTGGCGTATGGGCGAATTGGGCTGAGCACCCAAGCGTTTGGAGGCTCGAGTCAGTGGTTGGTCACGGCGCTAAACATTGTCACAGGTAATTTTGATCGAGCTGGCGGCGCGATGCTGACCACGCCTGCCATTGATTTGATTCGGGCAAAAACCCAGGAAAATATTTTTAACCGCAGCCAATCCAGGGTGCGTGGTTTGCCAGAATTTGACGGTGAATTTCCTGTGGCGGCGCTTGCCGAAGAAATGCTGACCCCAGGTGAAGGGCAGATTAAGGCGTTCATCACGAATTCGGGCAATCCTGTGCTCTCCACCCCGAACGGTTCACAACTCGAGGGTGCGCTTGAAAATCTCGAGTTTTTTGTGGCGATTGACATTTACATCAACGAAACCACCTGCCATGCAAATATCATTTTACCGCCAGCGACTGGACTCGAGACGGCGCATTACGATTTGATTTTTCATCATTTGGCAGTGCAAAACACGGCAAAATATTCCGAGGCGACGCTGCCCAAAACCGAGGGCGCGAAATACGATTGGGAAATTTTTGAGGAACTGCGAAACCGCCTCACGCTCGAGCCTGGAGGCACACTGAAAGCCCCGCGTGATCCCGCTGACAAACTCGAGCTTGGACTGAAAACTGGAACGTATAAATTGAGTCTCGAGGAATTACGAGTGAATCCGCACGGTTTGGATTTGGGAGCGCTCGAACTGCGCCTGCCAGAACGTTTGTTGACGCCAAACAAGCGCTTACAACTCGCGCCAGACTTACTGATCGCCGATTTAACCCGCGCCAGAACCGAACTCGAGCAATCCAGCCCCGAACTGGTCTTGATCGGACGGCGAGAATTGCGCAGCAACAATTCTTGGATGCACAACTCTGAACGTCTGGTGCGCGGCAAAAACCGTTGCACGTTAATGATTCACCCGATAGACGCAATCAAAAAAGGCATTCTTGAAGGCTCGAGCGTACGGGTTGTCTCGAGGGTCGGCAGCGTGGAACTGCCAGCCGAAATTACGGAGAACATCATGCCTGGAGTGGTCAGCATTCCGCACGGCTTTGGTCATGCCAGGAAAGGCGTGAAACTCGAGGTGGCAAGCAAAAACGCTGGTGTCAGCATCAACGATTTAACCGACGAACATTTGATTGATGATTTAACAGGCAATGCCGCGTTTTGTGGCGTCAGTGTTCAAGCACTAAGAGCCTGAATTTTAATTCTCGAGCGTCAATCGGATTTAATGCTCGAGATAAACGGGATGTTGCGGTCAAGATGCGCACGGTCTAAACCGTAACCGTAGACGTAAGCGTCAGGAATCGTGAAGCCGAGATAATCAACTGGCACTTCAACTTTGCGCCTCGAGGGTTTAGAAAGTAATGCCGCGACTTTCAGGCTGGCAGGACCGCGCCCGCCCAAATACCCGAGCAGGTAATTCATGGTCAAACCAGTGTCCACAATGTCCTCGACCAGAATCACGTCCATGTCATGAAGCGGCAAGCTTAAGTCCTTAATCAATTTCACTTCGCCCGAAGTTTTGGTTTGCGTGCCGTAACTCGAGACTGCCAGAAAGTCTATGGTTAAAGGCAATTCGATAGATCGGGTCAGGTCGGACATAAAGTGATACGCGCCGTTTAAAACGCAGATCAAATGCGGTTTTTTACCCTCGTAATCTTTGGTGATGCTCATGCCCAACTCGAGAATTCGAGTGTGGATTTGTGCGGCACTGATTTGCACTTCACCGTCGCCAGGCGTCCAAATTGAAGTGGCACTCATTGGTGTTGTTTACGGCTCGAGAATGACCGTGAGAACAAGAACACGCCAATCGCAATCACGATCAGGAACACAATCGGATATTGCACCGCCAAAAGCGGCAGCATGACGCAAGCAATGATGGAAGCAATCACAAAGACAACAATCCTAAAAATAACCATTCACTTCACCTCGAGATGCCCAGTCTAGCGTATTTGGCTTTTTGACTCAATGCCAAAGCTGTGACAAGGCTTAGAGGATGAAAAGTCTTTAACAATGTCATTTTCAGTACGCACTTTTGGGAGGGTATGGGTGTACTATTCTGAATGTTCGCGCTCGAGAACCGACGCGCAGGAGGAAAACTGATTATGGGTAAATACATTGAATTAACAGATGCAAACTTTAACGAATCAATCAGCCAAGGCGTAACCCTGGTGGATTTCTGGGCTCCTTGGTGCGGACCGTGCCGTATGGTCGCCCCAGTGATCGAAGGTCTGGCAGACGAATACGCCGGCAAAGCCAAAATCGCTAAGATCAACGTTGACGAAAACCAACAAACCGCCATGAAATTCCGTGTCATGAGCATCCCAACCGTGATTGTTTTCAAAGACGGCGAAGTCAGTGAAGTCATGGTCGGCGCTGACATGCGCGGCGACAAGTACCGCAATATGCTAAATAAAGCCGTACCCGCAACAGTCACACCTGCTGCTTCGGCAACTGCCAGCGTTTAGGTTTAAACCACAAGAAGAAACCTCCTTGAAAACAGGAGGTTTTTTTGTTGCTCGAGCAACTGAACTTGGTTCAAACTGACATAACATCGTCAGAAGTGTTAAGCTTCATTACGGTGCGTGAGCGCCGTGATTTTATTTTCGCGGCTCGAGCCTCTATTTTGAAACGTTAACCCCAGGGTTAACAGCTTGGAGCGAAAGAATGCCAGGAATTGCAATTATTGGCGCTCAGTGGGGCGATGAAGGCAAAGGCAAAGTCACCGATTTTCTTGCACCCGACGCGCATTGGGTCGTGCGGTATCAGGGCGGCGCAAACGCGGGACATACAATTGTGTTGCCAGATGTGACCTTTAAACTCAATCTTTTTCCTTCGGGCGCGGTGCGTCCTGGTGTCAAAATTGTGCTCGGTGACGGTATGGTGATTGACCCGTGGAAATTTAAAGACGAACTTAAGTATCTTAAAGACCACGGTTTAAACCCTGAAGTTTATGTTTCAGACCGTGCTCATTTGGTCTTGCCACACCACAAGTTTGTGGATGGCAAAAACGATTTTGTCGGCACGACGGGGCGCGGCATCGGACCCGCTTACGCAGACCGTGCAAGGCGCATTGGCGTTCGGGCTGGGGACTTGAGCGACGCGAACACCCTGCGCGAGAGGCTCGAGCGTTTGATTGAAGCCAAACCGAACAGCACGGCGGGCGTGAACTGGACGAGTGTCGATAAAGCCTATGTGGACATGGCGGAAGTTCGTGACATCATCTCGCCTTACGTGCGCGACACAGGCACGATGCTGCGCGAGGCTTTAAAGCAAAATCAAAACGTCTTGTTTGAAGGCGCTCAAGCCACACTGCTTGACCTGAATTACGGCACGTACCCTTACGTCACCTCGAGCCACCCCACAGTGGGCGGTGTGATCGTTGGAGCGGGCGTCAATCACAAGCACATCAACAAAGTTTACGGCGTGGCGAAAGCCTTCACCAGCCGCGTCGGTCACGGACCATTTCCAACCGAGGTTTTCGGTGATCTCGAGGATCGTTTACGCGGCGAACGCGATGCGCCAGGTGCGGAGTACGGCACCACCACGGGTCGCCCAAGGCGAATGGGTTGGTTTGATACCAAACTTGTGCGGTATGCCAGCGAAGTTAACGGTTTTGATGGTTTGGCACTGACGAAACTTGATTTCCTGGCTGGTTTTAACACCGTCAAAATTGCCATTGATCACGACGAGCACGGCATGGCGATTCTCGAAGAGATGCCTGGTTGGGGCGATTTGACGGGGATTTCCAAGCGCGAGAACCTGCCCAAAACGGTGCTTCATTACATCGCCAGAATTGAAGAACTTGTCAATTGCCCCGTCGCCATTTTTGGTACGGGTCAAGCTCGAGCCGAAACGTTCGGGCAGGTCAGTTGGAGCTAAAAAAGGCGTACTGCAAACACTTAAGTGACTCGAGGCATTCGCCCTCGAGTCACAAATTCTTTACAATAACAACCTGGGTTTATCTTGAGGAACGCCTTGAGCTTTCACTTATCGAAACTTGAGCTTTCCTTAACTCGAGAACAACACTCATGAATTTTGCGCTAGGCTACCCGCATGAAAAGAATATTTTTACTGGCTGGTCTGGCACTCATCTTCTCGTCCTGCTTTCCTGTTTACCGCACGACGCGTCCCGAACCGATCAACCCGCAACCGCAACCCATTCAACAACCGGCTCCGGTGGTATCGGGTGGCATTACGATTTACATTTCGGCAGGCATTCAAGTCTCGAGAATCATTGGTGATTTTCAACCGACCAAAGGCACAGGTGCAACGTACATCAACGGCGAACGTTTGGTTTTGCGTGCCGATGTTGCCTACCCTGGTTACCTGACCTTGCTGATTTACAACCCGCAACAATACGACAATTCGGTCTTGACCAACATTCCAGTCCAAGCGGGTTTAAACCTGATTTCTCAAGTCCCAGGTGGTGACTTGACTGTTTCACCTCCTTTTGGCACAACCCGCATTCGTGCGATTTTCACCCCACGTCCGATTGCTCAAGGTTCGTACCGTTGGGTCAGCGCCCAAAGCTTGAACAACCTGACCGCACAACTGCTGAACCCTTACGAGGTCGGACAACGCGACTTTGCTGAGACGTACGTCAGGGTTTCACCTTAATATCAAAGTTCTCGAGTACCGTCCCGCCTTCAAGATTGAAGGCGGGATTTTTTTGAATGGTGTTTTGAAGATGTTTCGAGCACAGCTAAACAGGTCAGAATGAAAACATGGATTTGATGACTGGAAAAACCGTGATTGTGACGGGCGCAACCAACGGCATTGGTTTTATCACCGCGCTAGAACTGGCAAAAATGGACGCCGTGGTCTTGATGGTCGCTCGAGACGAGAAAAAAGGACGCGCCAAACTCGAGAAAATTCGTAAAGTTGTGCCTCATGCCAAACTCGAGTTGCTGCTGGCAGATCTTTCCAGCATGGCAAGCATCAGGCAACTTGCGACCAATATCACCGCCAAATACTCGAGCTTGGATGTGCTGGTCAACAACGCGGGCGCGTTTTACAGTGATCGACGGGTCAGCAAAGACGGTTTTGAAATGACCTTTGCGCTCAATCACATTGGTTATTTTCTACTAACCAATTTACTGCTTCCAACCCTCAAACGCGGTAAAAACGCCAGAATCGTCAGCGTCTCGAGCGGGGCGCATTTGGGGGCAAAAATTAATTTTGATGATTTGCAACTCGAGCAAAAATTCAGTGGTTGGGCGGCGTACTGCACCAGCAAACTGATGAACGTCTTGTTCACCAAAGAACTGGCGAGCAGGTTGGTTGGAACGAGTGTGACCGCAAACTGTTTGCATCCTGGTTTCGTCAACACCGGTTTTGCAGGAGGCTCGAGCGATTTTATTGGACGTGCTCTCAATTTTATCAAAAATTTTGCTGCCATCACCCCAGAAAAAGGCGCGGAAACCATGATTTACCTCTCCTCGAGCACGGATGTTGCAGGCGTCACAGGTGAGTATTTTGAGAAAAAACAAATTGCCAAAGTCAACCCAATCGCGCTTGATTCGAGCATTGCCAAAAAGTTGTGGGATGTCAGCGAGAAATTGACGGCAGTTTAAGGAATCGTTTGAAGTTTTGCACACAGCGCTGTCATCGGTTAGTTCAATTGATGGCGGCTCGAGAGGCTTGACAATCAACTGCCTGTCTGATGACGGTGTTGAAAAAAGGTGGCGAGCCCACGCAATCGTTTTTTGGTTTCCCAGACGAAAACTTTTTTGATCAAGCGATCCAAAATAAATCCTAAGAATTGCGGTCGGGTTCTGAAGTGAAATTTGTAGGTGATTCGTGACTCGTTAGCCGATACATCCTCATGATGAATAGAAGCTGCCCAAGATTGAAAAAACGGAGGCGTGTTGACCATTTTAACCGCCGCCAACCTGGGGCGCTCAAACGTGACATACACGGTTTTAATCACTAAGCCGCCCAATGACGCACGACCCACGCAAACGGCGGTTACCCCTTTGGCAGCAAGCACATGACCATCTTCTAAATAGGCGGCTTGCAACAAGGTATCCCACTCTAAGCGCCGTTTGTAATCGTGCAGCAAATCAAAAACCTGCTGGCTCGAGGCTGGAATGATGGCGCTTACTTCGCCGTGAGTCATGTCAAATCAACCTTTGCAACTTGCGTATGCTGTTGCTCGAGCTTTGAATGCTGGGCATCATGCTGGCTCGGTATTTCGTTTGACTACGGCAATGCGCAATGCCTTGCAATGGGGACAACGTATGAGTGTCCAAGTTCTCCCTGCCCGCGTTGACCAACGAATCCCGCCAGAATCCCAAATTGAACGACTTGTATTGCAGCTCGAGCAGCAAATTAGCCACGCTTGCGACTGGGTTTGCATATCCTCTGCCAAATGTTTGGGTAGAAGAAAGGTCATCAGCTTTTGAATTGCGCTCATGGTCACTTCCTGGCAGCAATGGGTTTCCCAAGAATCTTTGGTATCACGATTGAGCCATCTCGAGTTTTTAACGTTTGGTCAGGGTTTCTTTGCCCATTTTCGTATTGCCGCAACCCGCCCAAACACCTTCCAAGCTGCTGGCTCGTACGGTGTACAAACTAACCCCGCACGGCGTCCAAGTGACCGCAAAGTGCGTTCCTTGCAGTACACCAGTTCCCTTGTAGGAGCTACCATCTCTCAGTGTCCAACCCACCGCGTACACTTGCCCTGTCTGACGAATCGTGGCTTTGCCCGTGTATTTTGTGCCACTCTGGTGGGAACCGTTCACCTTGTACGAACCACTGATACTTGGTGTTTGGGCGGCGGCACTCCCAAAAAGCAGTCCAACGACCAGTGCATTCCTGAGGTGCTTGTTCATGGTGAAAGCGTAGCACAAGTCGCTTTTGGAGTCTTTGGAGATAATCGGACGAATTAACGTTTCTGACGGGTTTTCCAAAGATTCAACAGTCCCTCGAGCGCAATGGGTTCGTTTTGTGGGGAAAGTTTTCCAGATTGGTCTTTGTCGGATAAGCCATGACAGGACGTGCAGACGCGCACCTCGCCAGGTTGGAAACTGAGCCAGTAGCGTTCGCGCACCACGCCTGTTCCTGCGCCATCGGTCAATTGCCAGGACAAGGCTCGAGTGGCGGGAACAAATGCGGCAAACGAACCGTCGGAGGCAACCTTCACGCTGTTTGGAACACCGGTATTGCTCGGGTTATTCAAGATTGCGGCAGGGTCATGAAGTGGTTGCGCCAGCACCCGTCGTCCAGCTCGAGGGTCGGCTGTGCCACCAATACCGCGTATCAGGTCGCCTTGAAAGAATTGCAAGTTGGTCACGTCATACACTTTATCGCCCGCTTTGAAGCTCGAGGACAGTGATTTGACACCGCCTGGAACTTGCAAATTGAAGGGTTGTTGCTTGTCCAAATCGTCGCGGGTGGTGACGTTGCGCCCGACCAGCAACGCCAGATTGTGTTGTTTCAAATAAGTTTTCAGCGTCTCGAGGTTGACACCCGTTTTGCTGAACACGTTTTGCTCGATTTGAGGCAATGGTGTGGTGGTCACGTTTGGTCGTACTCGAGCACGCAATTCAGTGGGCTGCAACTCCCAGAGTGTGCCATCAAACTCGAGCTTGGAATCTGGATTCCACCAACTGACTTTCTTGCCAATGCCTGCGGTCAGGACGGTGGTGGCTTTAAAAACACCGCCTGACTTCTCGAGTTTGCGCAGTCTAAAATCGTAAACGGATTTGTTTGGCACGTACTCGCCGTGGGTTTCAAAGGTGTGCGCCGCAATCAAATCGCCGCTCGAGAGCATCAGTGGATCACGGTAATGCCCTGAATGGTTGGCGCTGGGTTGATCGGTTGGTTCGACCACATTTCTGGTGTCGCGGTGAGTGATGTACTGCACGGTGGCGGTTTCGGCACTTTGGTTTGGCGGCGCGGACAATGCCACGACCTGCCCACTACCATGCGAGTAAAATTCTGGCGCGTCGATGCCGTAATACATGCCTGGTTTGCTCGGGTCTTCTTTGATCTGAAAGAAATTCTCGATTGGGTTCGGATTAACCCTTGGGTACTGCTGGTAATACTCGGTAATGTTTGGGTCATCGTTGCGTCCACTGCCCATGTACGAGTGGAGTTCATGGCGTCCAAGATGATTGATGACTTCAGATTCCGTTCCGTCTTGGTTCATTGTCCAGGGGAAAAACTGGTTGAAGGTGTGCGATGGAAACGGTGTGTTTGCCGAGGCTTTGTCGGCTCGAGGTTCTGGGTAAACTTCTGTTCTCGAGGTGATGGCTTTGGCAGTGACGGCTTCAGACTCGTAATTGAACGTGCCGTACGTGCCAGCATCGTAAGTGTCGCTATCGGCTTGCTGGTCGCGTTGCAAGTGATCCCATTGGGTGAACAACAAGCGCCCGAAACTATCCACAAACGGTGTGAAATCACCGCTTGGCGCGTGGTTCAATAGTTTCAAATCACCTGTTTTCGCATCCAGACTCCACAACCCAGACACCACGGGCGCTTCCTCGTACTCATCGCGTTGCGGGTACAAATGCGCATTGCCATCTCGAGGTCGGTCGGTGGTGAAAATGATGCGATCATCTGAGCCGTAAATCGGTGAAACATTGTTGTATGCCGGTTGATTTGGCACTTTGGTAATGACTGGTGTTTGGTTTGACTCGAGGTTCGTGATTTCAAATAACTGCCAGTGTGTGGTTGGTTCTTCGTATTGTTTGACGGGCGCACCGACCACCATCGAAAAAATCAGTTTTTTACCGTCCCAACTCGGGCTTGGGTCACGCACCGCGATTGCGTTCGCGCCTTGCAGACCGTCCATGCCGTACCCTGCGGTTTTGGTCAGGTTTTTCAGGCTGCCGGTGCTGTACCGAATCCATAAATCTCCACCTCGCGGCACGGACTGCATGCTCGAGAGGTGATTGCCAAAGG
>JANMUC010000422.1:0-3714 GCA_031391225.1 Deinococcales bacterium | reverse complement strand
GCCCAAACGTACCAACCCCACGTTTTTGCCTGGTGTGAAACCCGCTTCGGTCATTGGGATCGGAATTTTCTTGGCGTACACTTCACGAATCCTGTTTGCTTCGCGTTGAAACTCGAGAATCGCATTGCGTGATTCGATACGGTCTTCAACCGAACGACTCGAGGTTTTCACACCAATCAGTGCGAGTGAAACGCCTTGCAGGGCATCAAGAATTTGTGGGTTTTGATCCAAGTTTGTGAACCAGCCGCCAAGTGCGGTTTCGGGCAGTACGACCAGATTCACTTTTTCTTGCGCCAATTTTGCCAGCAATGTTTTGTAGCGTTCAATAATCAATTTTTGAGCACTTAAATCAAAATCGGCAATCGTGTACTCGAGCGTCGGTAAGTACGCTTGTGCAATACCCACACGAAACGGTTTGCCCACAGGTTGACTGGTTGGTGTTGGAACGAACAAGGCAGCAAGAATCGGCACGATCAACCCAATACTTGGAATGAACCGCACAGCGCGTCGCTCGAGAAACGCAAAAACCAACACGGCATTCACGGCGATCACCAGAAAACTTGTGCCTCTAACGCCACTCCAACGGGCTGTTTGCAGCAGTGGTGTGTCAAATTGCGTGTAACCAATTGCCATGATTGGATTCGCCCATTGCCCAAGAATGGCGGGTTGACTGATCAGAAACTCGAGTGCCACCCAGAAAATTGGGAATGCAAGAATCGCTTTTGTCCCCCACGTTTTTTTGAGTACAAACACGCCAGCGCCAGCAAAGGCGAAAATGCTCGAGTACACCAATACGCCTGTCATAAAAACAAACGGGAATTCCCGAAGTAAACCCTCGAGCGCCACAACCATAGCACCCACCAAGCATAAATACGAGTACAGCGCGGCTTTAAGAAGGCGTGTTTCTCGAGAAATTGCGATCATGCCAGGAATCAAGGCAATCAACGCCAACACGCCAAAACCTTGAGGACGCAAAGCGAAACTGAGCAATACGCTCGAGGTCAACGCTAGCAAAATCAAAGGAACTCGAGAAGCAATTGCAATTGCATCTGAGGTTTTCCGAGCTTGCAATGCTCGAGCAACGATTTTCATTGGTTTGGCACGAAAGCCCGTCCAGTCCAAACCCTTGAGAATTCAGAATTCGAGAGCAACACATTTCCAGCGTTTGGATCAGCAATGTAAACATGCCCGTTGTAAGCGCGTCGCACGATCACAAAATGTCCTGTTGGGTCTTTGATTTGCACCACAAAAGGCGTCGGCAGCGACTCGAGCGCACTGGGTTCGGAACGTACCCAAATCCCGTTAATATTGTATTTTTTAGCCAGTTGTTGCCAGTCGAATAAACTCATACCTTTTTCGCTCATGTTAGCTTGCTTGTGCAATGTCGCCTCAGTGACAGGGTTTCCAGTCCACTCGAGAATCGTGGCGAGCACCGCCAGCCCACAAGTATTATCGAGTTCTTGGCGTTTGATGCCATCCCAACCGAGTTGAACACGGTCTGAGTTTGAGTACATCGGCAATGCTGGCGGTGAACCGAACGCAGCGGCAAACGTTGGCACGAACAATGCCAGCAGTAAACCCACAGCAATCAGTAAGTTCGGTAGGTTTTGTTTCAATGCCAGTTTCTCGAGCAGCACCATTCAAACCCTCGCTACTTCAATTTCTTAAACTGTGCGATCACATCTTTGGTAATGTTTGCCGCGTCTTGATTGGCGTACAACAATAAACCCGAATCGGTGGCGATAATACCGTCCACGATAAGGCTAAAACCTTGTGAGTCAGCCGATTTTTTGATGGCGGTCAAGAGTTTCTTATCAAATGGCTGCACAATTTTTTGAAATTGCACATCGTACTTTTTGGCAATCGTCGCGTACTTTTTATTCAGTGCATCCCATTGGTCACGTTCTTCAAAGGTTGCACTGCCAGCCCGCATTTTAGGTTGTAAAGCTTTTAATTTGTCCGTAATCGGTTTTGCTTCCACGCCTCGAGCCGCTTCGACTTTCTTTAACGCACTTCCAGCGGGTGTGGCTTGAATCACCGAAGGCACGGTCACGTATCCAATTCGAGCGGCGGCTGGTAACGCGTTAACGCTCGAGAGACCAATCATTGCACCCATCAACCCTGCAACAAAGGCAACCATTACTGTTTTGAACATCAAAAACCCCCAAAGAATCCTCGAGAATCACTGCGTTTTTGTTGGACTGAACACGGAATCTCGAGGGACGTACTTAAATTTGAGATTGCACGTGTTCGCCAGGTTCAAACTGCTGACTTGCAAATTGAGATGATCGTAATACCCCCGAATTTTTAAACCCATCAAAGCAAAGCGAGCGTTCAATTTTGCCAGTGCATCCGCGTTGCTCGAGTCTTTTAAGCTGCGTTCGCCCCATTCGAGACGTTGTTTTGCCAGTTTGATGTTGTTGATTAAATTTTCTCTCGAGCGTAATGAATCTTGGAGTTGATCTGTCAGGGCTTCTCGGGTGTCAACAATGTTTTTCTCCGCCCACTTGCTGCCTTGCGGGTCGGCTTGTCTGAACGCATTTGGAAACGACACATTCACGGTTTGGCTTGCACCCGTTAAGCCTGCCGAAACTTGCGCATTGCCCGAAAATACGGACGTGTTTGGAATTGGAATGTTCAGGGTGACTGACACCTGACCCGAGAAAATAGATTGTCCCGTGGCGGCTGGCGTGTTCGCACTGACTTGACCACTGACCGCCAAAGTTGGCGAGGCATCCCGACTGAGCGCTTCAAAAACCTTCTCTTGCTCGAGACGCATTCTGGCTTGCTGCAAAGCAACACTTTGATCGACGCAAGCATCCACAATAATTTCAGACTCGAGCGTTGGATCACCAGGAAACGTAATTTGTCCTTCTGCCAATTCTGCCGCACTTAATTTTGTCCACTTGCTAAGTTGTTTGCGTAAACGTTCTGCTTGCAACTCGAGCGATTTGCGCGAATCAACAAACTCGAGAAATTTTAGGTACAAGTCAATTTCGTTTGGTGCAAATTGACTGGCTGGCGTGTCCACCGTCCAAAGCGGGCGTTGCTTTTTCACGTCTGTCTCGAGAGACCGCAGCATCCGAATGCCGTACTCGTAAGTATTCAGCGCTTGCACGTAATTCCTAAAGTTAAGCCGCGCACGGTCTTTGTCCGTGGTTTTCTCGAGGTTGGCGAATTTGATTTGCAATTCTGAGATTTGGCGTTGCAAGTCGCGTTTGGCATCCAGAATGTTCCAGGTTGCACCCAGGGAGGCTTGCAAGCTGACGGTTTGATAATTCACGGTTTGCAGTGTCTCTGAGAGTGTGAAACGCGGCAAGTAAGCGCTATTGGCATTCTCGAGACTGAAAACAGCATTGTCCGTATTTTCAACCACAGATTGGGACGGTTCGTAATTTTGCTCGAATGCAGTCTCGAGATCGGATTGAGTGGCGGCGAGGGCGAAAGAACCAAAGATGAGTGTAAGAATAACATGTCGCAAATTAAACCTCATTGAGTATCAGAAATTTAGTAATTAATGGTAATTGGAGATAAAGAGGGTGGTTTAGTTTCCTCTTTACAAGTAAGTTCAAGGCGCTTTGGAATAATTGTAAATTTAGGAAAATCTAAATTCCACATACATAAACCTTCAATTTCACCTTTAGATTTTAAACTTTTAGTTGCTACTATGAATAAATACCTAAAATTAGGATTCAATTTTAAATTGAAAGTAAA
>JANMUC010000415.1:0-1550 GCA_031391225.1 Deinococcales bacterium | reverse complement strand
AACTTCTAGACCGTCGTGCCAGTGAATACAGCACGGGCATGAAACAAAAAATCGTAATTGGACGCGCGGTGATTCATAATCCCAGCGTGCTGATTTTGGACGAGGCGACCAACGGTTTGGACGTGGTGGCGCGTCGCGCGGTGCTCGAGTTTGCGCGGGCGTACAAGGGCGCGGGCAAGGTCGTGATTTACAGCACCCATATCATGAGCGAAGCTGAGGAACTCTGCGAACGTGCCGCAATTATTGATCACGGCAGATTGATTGCCGAGGACAGCATTGAAGCCTTAAAAACTCGGGCTTCCGCAGCCAACCTCGAGGATGCGTTCTTTACGTTGACCAAAGGAGCAAATTGATGCGCTGGGATTTTGTTTGGAAGGTGCTGTTTAAAGAATTGCTTTCGACCTGGCGCGATTCTAGAACCCTACGTGCCACTATTCTGATGCCGCTGATTTTGAACCCGCTCATTTTGCTGGGCTTGCCGATCTTGTTTAACAGCACGCAAAGCAGCGAGGTTGAAAAACGCCAGATCGTTGGGGTGATAGGACTAGAACGAATGCCAGCCAGTTTAAAAAAATTGCTCGAGACTGACAGTGCGCAAGGTAAAGGCGTTGAACTTAAAACCGTGACCGACGCCACCAAATCAGTGCAAGATGGGGATACTGAGGCGACCTTGGTGTTCAAACAAAATCTTCCCACTGAAGCTGGCGGCTCGAGCGTCCCGATAGAAGTGCATTTGAAACTCTCGAGTCAAAAATCGCGGGTGGTCGCTGACAAAATCAATACTGCAATAGACACGTTTTCCAGTGCACTGGTGACAAAGAAATTGGCGTCCGTGGGGCTACCCGAACAAACGTTGCGCCCGGTGGTGGCTCAAACGGTCAGCGCTGATACCGTTGCCGAAAAAGCCAGCGGCATTTTTGGGTTTTTTATTCCGTTGCTGTTGCTCTCGGGCATTATTGCTGGCGGGCAAAGTACCGCGATTGATTCCACCGCTGGCGAAAAAGAACGCGGTTCGCTCGAGGCATTGCTGGTCACGCCAATCTCGAGGTTTGAGGTGGTCATCGGTAAGACTTTGGGCGTGACGGCGTTTGCCTTGCTGTCGGCGTTTTTAAGTATTTTCAGTTTGTTGCTGACAGGTTGGTTTTCCAAGAATATTCTGCCCAAATTGATGAAATCTGACACTCAACTCTCACAATTGTTTGGTGGCAACATTTCCCTTGACGCGCAGGGTTACTTTATTTTGTTGTTGATCGCCCTGACCGCCGCCGTGATGCTGTCGGCGTTGATGCTGAACATTTGTATTTTTGCCAAGTCATTCAAAGAAGCCCAGACCTACCTTGTGCCGCTGAATTTGGTGGTCAGTTTTGGTTCTATTGGTTTGCAATTTGCCGACTTTTTGCAACGCTCGAGTTTGTTGTACGCGATTCCATTGGCTGGCACAATGATATCAATTTTGGATTTGATCAAAGGCAAAGGCGATTTTGGGGTAGCGATGATCGTGGTCGTGAGCAACCTTGTGTTTACCACCATTTTTGTGGCGCTGGCGCTGC
>JANMUC010000352.1:0-2657 GCA_031391225.1 Deinococcales bacterium | reverse complement strand
GGATTATTTACGTGGTATTATTTTTGATGGTGTTCTCGAGAAACGAGAGCATCGGTTTGTCTTTCGAGTTTTGACGTGTACTTAGACTTTTTCTATTCTCTTCTCCTGGTAGGATATAACCTGGAATCAAATAATCAGTACCATTATCAGAAGAATATCCACTGAAGTATGGAGCACTTGCTGCGTCAGGTATAAACTCGCGCTTCGAGATTTGAATTCCAACAGCAATTTTTATTGTAGTTGACTGCCCTGAATTCCGAACTCCAGGGTTTACTGCTCCCGAAGTATTCACGGGGCTACGAGTATTTACAGGTAACGGCGTTAATTCAAGCAAGCAACGATCCAAGAATTTTTGAAGACAAGCGCGATAGTCTTGCCACTTCTGCGGGAAATTTACAAAACCTACTGGATCAAGAACAACATCAGTGAATTCGTATAATCTTCATTTATCATCATATCTGCACGATGCTGTACTTGAATTCTCCAATCGCTTTTAACTAATTTGGTAGCAAATTTGAGTTCGGCATCGCTGCTGGCAACTTGGTACACTTCCTCGAGTTCCAGGTGATGCTTGCCCCTAGGCTGTTTTGGTTTCTCGAGTCAGAATGAACTTGTGAAGTTTGCCCAGGTTGCCGCCACCGTTTTTGCTGCCACACTGTTGCTCAACTCTTGTGACAACAGCACCCAAGCTTTATCTCGAGCCACAGCCTTGCATCCTGAAGGTCGTGATGTGTTCGAGAAGAACAACTGCATTCGTTGTCATGAAAACGGCAATGGCGGTTACGGCAAGCGCATGGTGGACAACGTGAACTTGAAAAGTTTGGATTACATCAAAACCCGAATCAGGGTTGGGCGCATCATGGGTGCGGCAGAAATGCCAGCCTTTAGCAAAACCACCATTTCAGACAAGGAACTCGAGGAAGTGGCTGGGTTTGTGCGGGCGTTAGCGGGTTGGGAACGTTAAACCCAATTCTCGAGCTTCAAGTTTTTTACTCGGGCATACTCGCGAGTGTTGTTGGTGACAAGCGTTAAATTCCAAGCTCGAGCAATCCCAGCGTTTTGGAGATCGTAAGATCCAATTTTCTGCCCACGTTTCTCGAGGTCTACAAAAATATCTGCGGTTTGAATCGCGGCACGACGGTCAAAGTCAATTATGCGAATGCTTGAAAGAAACCCTTCGATCACCGGACGGAATTTCTTGTTGGCTTTGGCGTTGCGTTTCAGACCCGTTTCAATCTCAAAAATACTGACGCTCGAGATTAAAATTTGTGATGGATGTAAACTGTTTATTTTGTCCAGGACGTTCTGATTGCGTTTAACCAAATAACTGAACGTGTCGGTAGCGAGGATGTACATCAGGCATCACCGAAAATATCGCGGGTTTGTGCAGGTTCTTGTTTTGGGCGCTCGAGTTCAAAAGCTTCGCCGTCAAGAAGCCAATCTTGAAAAGTTTTGTTCCAGCCTGCATTGGGAAAGTATGGGATCAATCGCACCACAGGTTTTCCATGACGGGCAATAATCACCTCATCGCCGTTTAGAGCGCGTTCGACCAGTTGGCTGAGTTGCGTTTTGGCTTCGTGCATGTTGGTCATGTCGTTTATGGAATCCATGGCTAACATGCTAGCTAGATTTATGGTTTTTGTCAAAAAAAACTGAACGCGCCAGGTTTTCACTGGCGCGTCCAACAATGGCTCGGGTTTCAGGATTTCAGATTAATCTTGGATCGTCAACCGATACATCCCATCCTCCCGATCAATTTCCAGGTTCAGCTTCTTATTTCCTTTGCGGAACTCGAGCTTGACATTGTCACTACGGAGTTTTGCTTTGCGGGTGCTCCAACCACGGGCTTCGACCGCATTTTTGTAAAAACTTGCCAGTTGCGAAATGCTGGCATTGCTGCGAAACAGCACTTCAACTTCGCCATCGGTTTCAAAACGTTGGATAAATTGCACCAGTTGAGCATTGGGGTACAGAACCAAGTTGAGGTCGACGAAGATCACGTTGCTTGGTTGTGGAGCTGGCGTAACGACAACGATTGGTTGTGGCTGTGGGACCACGACCACGACTGGTGCTGGTGTGTTGGTTAAACCGCCCCCACGGACTTGAAATTGCGTGTAGCTTGTGACCCAATCGGTGCTTGGTACTGGGGTGACGACCACTGCCAGTGCTCGAGCCAGGTTTTCTTGTCCTTGAACGGTGACGTTGGCAAACGGTTGGTTGGTTTTAAAGGTGGTGAGTTCGCCCAAGTTCAATTGGCGTTTTGAGGCGACTGCCAGAATCTTGTCTTGCCCAGCAGGACCGTCAACGGTCAGTTGGTAGTTTGCGCCGGCTGGTGGGAAGGTGCGGGTTTCGTTGGCACGAAGGAACTGATTACCGCCGGACAAACGGTTAGGAAGAATAAGATCAATCACACCGTCACTGTGAATGCTGAAGACGTACACGTAGGCGTCTTGGTTGACCGAAACCGAAATCTTGATGCGTTCGCCAATATTATAAATCGGGTTGTTGTTGCCACGGTCTACGCTAACGGTGGTTTGCAGTTGGGTTTCAACTGGGTTCACGATCACGGCTTGCGGGCGAACAATTGGGGTGCTTTGCGCGAAGGCGTTTGAAATAACGCTCGAGAGGGCGACGGTAATCATTGCGGCTGTGAATTT
>JANMUC010000341.1:0-1468 GCA_031391225.1 Deinococcales bacterium | reverse complement strand
TGTTCAACCGTATTGCCAACAAGGTTTTAAAAGTGATTGCCGATGCCGACTCCAAATACGTCCCAGACGAATTTGAAGACCTGGCAGCGCTGTTAGCCGACAAGTACATCTGCAATTTCAGCCTCTTCCAAAGTCTGCCCGACCACTGGGCAATCGACGCACTATTCCCGATTGTGCCACTCTCGAGACTCGACGAACGCCCGACGCGACGCGGCACGATTGAAGACGTTTCTTGCGACAGTGACGGCAAAATTGACAAGTTTATTGACCTGCGCGACGTGCAAAAAACCCTGCCCCTGCACGAACCCAAACCAGGCGAACCGTACTACCTCGGCGTGTTTTTAATGGGTGCGTACCAAGACGTGCTTGGCAGCGCCCACAACCTGTTCGGCAAAGTCAACGAAGCCCACGTCAGCGTCTCGAGCGACGGCGATTACGAACTGGACTTGTTCGTGCGCGGACAAAAAGCCCGACGGTTGATCGAAGGCATGGGTTACAGCGCCCCGCAACTCTCGAGGGGCGTGCGTGAAGATGTCGAAGAAGCCATTGAAGCTGGAATTCTCGGACCAGCCGAGGGAGAGAGTTTTCTCGAGCATTACGATGAAGAACTGGTGGGGTACACGTACCTCGAGTAGCTGTTTTGAGTACTCGAGTTTTCTGAAGTATGGGTCAGCATCAATTCCACCCTCATCCCCGACCCTTCTCCTGCCGTGCGGGAGAAGGGAGTTTAATTTCTTTACACGTATGGCTCGAAACCATACCCTGCGATTTAATTTTGAAACCATGTGCTACAAGGCTTACGATAGACGCATGACCGATCAAACCTCTGGCACAGAATCCCACCGCGCAGCCGCACCCAAAAGCATTCGTGTGGCGGTGCTGACCATCTCCGACACGCGAACGCTCGAGACGGACAGTTCGGGCGGGTTTTTAAAAGAGGCGCTCGAGGCGCAAGGGCATTCGATTACGGGGTACGAGATTGTCAAAGATGATGGTGGTGCAATTCGGGCGCAGCTTTTAACCTGGCTCGAGGATGGCGTGACACAAGTCGTACTGACCACCGGCGGGACTGGCATCACCAAACGCGACAACACCATTCCAATCATTGAATCGCTTCTCGAGAAACCACTGCCTGGGTTTGGCGAGTTGTTCAGAATGCTGTCGTTTGCGGAGGTCGGCGCGGCTGCCGTTTTATCCAGAGCGACTGGTGGTTTAGCCAATGGTGGGCAGTGTTTGTTGTTCGCCATGCCTGGGTCGTTTAATGCGGTTAAAACCGCTTGGGATGGCATTTTCGAGCATGAACTGGAGCATATGGTGTTTGAAATTCTGCGTTAATTCTTGGTCTTAAAATCTAAACTGGCGGCAATCTCGAGGTGTGCCGTTTGAGATTAACTCGCCAATGCTTGTACATTTTTCACTCGAGCAATTGAGGCAGGAGAATGCTCCTGCCTCAATTTTTGTACGAAAA
>JANMUC010000318.1:0-5450 GCA_031391225.1 Deinococcales bacterium | reverse complement strand
CGTTTGACCCGCTCTGGGTCGGTGCGGTTGCTGGATTTGACGAAGGCGTTAAAAATGCGGTTGACACTTTGCGGATCGTGCTTAAGCGGGCGCATAAAACGGGTTAACCAAGACAGCAACTCGAGGTTAGACTGCCGCGCTCCAATCTGAATGGTGTCGCTGGCTTTAAACGTGTCGAACTTGAGGGCAAATTCCAGCAGCTCGAGCACGCGGGGCAGGTTGCGCAAATTCGAGCCGAAACCGGTAAAAGTTAATGGGTTGTTCCAAGCCCCAGCATCACCGAGCGCCACCACCCTGGCTAAGCTCGAGTTGCGGCGTTTGTGACGGCTTGGAATATAACCAAACACGGGTTTGATGTGCTGGGCTTTTGCGTCATTGTGGTATTCGGGCAGCAGTTTGAAATAATCCGCGAACAGACCCTCGAGCGTGCCTTCTTGTCCAATCGGCGCGTAATGAAACAAGTACACTGCGTTGGCATCATCCTCGAGCGGGAACAGTTCCCAAATGAGTTGCCGCCCCAGGTCGTCACCGCCACGGTCGGTGACCAGCACTTCGCCAATGTTTTCATCCACGCCTTCAAGATGTTTGACCACGCTGCCAACGGTCGGGCAAACCCAGTCAAACGGTTGCTGGTGCAATTGAAATTGAATGGGGGAGAGCACGCCCATTGCGTCGAGCACGAGTTTGGCGCGGTATGTTCCGCCGTCGGTGGTCACTCGAGCTTCCAATGCACTGATCTCGAGGTGTTTGAAGCTTTCACCCTCAAACAGCGTGCCGCCGAGCGCCAAAAATTGCGCACGACATTGAGACAACAAGCTGTGGCTCGAGACGGCAACATCAAGCACCCCAGGAATCCAACCTCGAGCGGGTTTTGTGCCGCTTTGGTCTTGGTAATTGAACTCGACAAAGCCCGTACGGTAGGTTTTTGCCACCACCTTTAAATGCGGTAAACCAAGCTGCTTTAAAACCTCGAGTTCAGTTTTGCTCGAATTCCATTCGCGGTGCGTCTCACCGACGTTCGTGCGGTCGATTAACGTGACCTGATGCCCACGAGCTTGCAGCGCGGTGGCGGCGAGCAAACCCAAGCCGCCGCCCAAAACAATAATTTCAGATTCTAAACCCTCAGCTTGAATACTCGAGACGAGTTTGAACGCATCGGTCGGTGGGCTGGCAGTCAAGCTTTTCCAACGTTCGTCAAGCCGTTTGACCGCGCCAGACTCGAGCGCCCAGGTTAAATGATCATTCATGCGAGGTTGCTAACGGCAGCGATGCGTCGCAAATTCCAGAATGTGCCAGGGATCATCGCCAGTTTTTGAGGATTGGTTAAATGGGCACGGTGGTTGAAATTGTCAAAGCCGTTGCGTTCAACCGCGCCCAGAATGCCTTCGTAAGCGCCCGCCGCCAGCGCCACCGCAAACCGAGCGCCGCCGTGCAATTTGGGAATGCCGTGCCAACCTTCGCGGTATAAATCCCGCGCCAAAGTATCCAGTTCACGAATTAGATTCACGTAACCCCTCGTCACGCGGCGTTCATACAAATCGGATTCCGAAACGCCGTGTTTCTCGAGCAACTCGCATGGCAAATAAATGCGTCCACGGTCGAGGTCTTCGCCAACGTCACGTAATATATTTGTGAGCTGCATCGCCATACCAAGTTTTAAAGCCTGCTCGAGCGTCGTTTGCCCGCCCTCAAAACCCGAAATCGGCGAGATCATAAAACCGACCATGCCCGCCACCCGGCGACAATACAACATTAATTCTTCCAGCGTTTCGTAACGGTGCTTCTCGAGGTCGGCTTTCAAGCCCAGGTACAACTCGAGGAACGGGGCGCGTTTGATCGGATATTTTGCCGCCGCCCAAGACAATGCCATAGCTATCGGGTCGTCGTCAGGGTTGCCCTCGATTGCATTGACCACACGGTTGCGCCAGACTTCAAGCTCGAGCTTTGCCGCATCCGGCTCGAGTTCATCAACCGTGTCATCGCCGACCCGACACGCGCCGTAAACCGCCCAAACCGCGTACTGCTGTTCGCGAGGGAAAAACTTGGAACCCAAGTAAAACGTGCTGGCATGGTGTTTGGTGATGGCTTTGCAGTGCTCTAGCGCCAACATGGGTGGGCGAGCCGATACATTCGGATTGGGTGGGGTGCTGGGCAGTTGAGTTTGGCTGCGAATCACGGTTTCTCCGAAAGCTTGAAACGAATCCTAAATTGCTGAACAAGGTTGCGACTCCGTGCTAGCTTACACTGTGCTGGCTGACACTCAAACAATTTTGATGCTTGCCTACAGTTAACCACACCCAGATGAAACTCGGCAAACTCCTGAAAACTCGAGCTTATCTCGAGCGGGTTTGCCAGGTTCTCGAGCCAGCTTGCGTTCAGGTGTTTGAGCGGCAGCGTCACTGCGTCCAGTTTTAACGAACAATTCAAACGCCACCGCCCGCCGAACCTCCGCCCGAGGGCGTTCAAATCCCAGACTCGATAGATAAACACGCACTGCTTCACGGTTTGGAAATCGTACGCCTGACACTTTAAATGGCAGTTGCACCAAACGTCCAAAACTACTGTCGGATTCGAATAGGTACATCATAAAAAGTTTGCCACCAGGTTTTAAGACTCGAGCAATTTCTGCCAGTGCCGTGTTGGTATGAAAAAATTCGTTCAAGGTTGCGCCCAGCGTCGCGCCATCAAAACTCGAGTCAGGATACGGCAAAGCTTCGGCGTTGGCTTGCTCAAAAACAATCTCGAGGTTGTCGGCGTTTTGCGCGGCACGTTCGAGAAATGGTCTGGAAATATCAATTGCGGTCACGTTTGCCCCCGCTTTTGCCAGCACTCGAGCGTAATTGCCGGTGCTTGTCCCAACATCAAGAAAAGTTTGTTTGGGTTGCACCACCAACCACTCGAGCATTAACGCAAATTCTCGCTCGAGCGAATAATTTTCACGGGTCAGCAAACCAATGCTTTTGCTGCGCCAAGCATCGTAGAGCGCCGCAGTGATTGGTAAAAAATTACTGGACTGCGCCAAGCTATAACTTGCCTGTTTAGGCATTCGATTGGGAATGTTGGGTTTGTCGCTCAAGTCCGTCACAAGCTCGAGTGTACCGTGGTTTGAATTTTCAAAAACCAGTCCAAACCGCTGTTTAGACCTGTTCGTTCAAGTTTTACAACCAAGTTTTTCTCATTCCTCGAGATTTTGACTCAATCTAAAAACTCGAGATTCACCTGTACTTGACAACTTAAACCCGATCAGACCCTATTCAGACCCTTTTGGCTATATTCATGCTCGAGGTGGTGTTCTTGCGGGTCGTGAACGGGTTTCTGGGTTTTCAAATTCAAATTTTACCATCCTCTGATAGGCTGGTTTATCATGGCGTTGCGTTTTTCATGGCTGGGAGTGCCAAATGTAGAGGTGCGCGGGCGCACGCCAAAATTGGGCGTGAAACTCCAGTGCCTGCTGGCATACCTGTCCTTGAATGGTCGGGCGAATCGCCGCGATTTGGCGAGACTTTTGTGGAGCGAGGCAAGCGATCCGCTCAACAGCGTTTCGGCAGCCCGAACCAACCTCGCGCAAACTCTGGGCAAGCATTTCAAAACCGATCTCGAGACGCTGGAAGTGCTCAACTTCGAGTGCGATGTGCTCGAGTTCAGAAAGCTTTTGGAAATTGGCGATTTGCAGGCGGCGTGGGACATTTGGGGCGGGTCTTTCTTGGCTGGTGTGCGCCTTCCCGAATGGGATTCTGGTTACGGAGAAGAATTCGAGGAATGGTTGCTCGAGACTCGGGAAGCTCTCGAAGCCGAACGTTCAGAACTCGCCTTCAAACTCGCACGGCTCGCGCTCGAGCAGCAGCGTTTCGAGGAAGCCATCCCATTTTTGGAATTCACCCAAGCCGACCATCTCGAGCCTCGAGAGGACGCCGCCAGAATTTTGATGCTGGTGGCGGGCGCGGTCAGCCGCGAGGACATGGCGGTAGCAACCTTTTCCAAACTCGAGAAACGCCTGTCCGACGAACTTGGCGTGCCAAGTACCCAAAAAACCCGCGACGCGCTCGAGTTGGCGCGATCAAGTGCAGGTTTATGCCGCGCACAACTCGAGCAGGATTTCAAAGTCCAAAAACCCAATCTGGCACTGTCCATCGGATTGGAGGAAACCGACGTGCCACTCGTTGGGCGTGAAACGGACCTCGAGATGCTGCTGGCGGAACTCGAACGTTCACGCTTCGGCGAAACGCGGCTTGTTTTGATCTCGGGCGAACCTGGCGTGGGTAAAACCCGAATTGCCCGTGAAATTGCCCGCAACGGCATGACGCTATCGCCAGGGTTTTTGGTTGCCAGCGGCGTCAGCGCCCCGACAGGCATTCCATTGCAAGCCTTTGATCGTGTCGCCCGAAAACTGATCCGCTCACGTCCCGAAATCCTCGAAAATATGAACAGCGCCTGGCGTGACGCGCTGGCAAGATTCGTTCCAGATTTGCTCGAGCCAACCAGTCCCAACACCAACCCAGAACTCGAGCGACGGCATTTGTTCGAGGCGATACGGGTGTTACTGACCAATCCTGACCGTCCGACGCTGCTTTTAATTGACGATCTGCAATGGGCGGACGAAGGCACGCTCGAGTTGATCGTGCACCTGATGCGTCACGCCAATCCAAAAGGGTTTTTACTGCTCGCCACCATGCGCGACACTGAAATCAGCAAAGCCAACCTCAAACCGATTCTCGAGTTGATCGGACGAGAGAACCTTGGGCGGCGCGTGAAACTCGAGGGATTGAACGAAAAAAACGTTGAACGGCTGGCGGAAACCCTTGGGCGCAATATCAACGCTGGCAGTTTGCACCGCACCTCTGGCGGCAACCCGTTTTACCTGCTCGAGCTGCTCCGTGCCTCCGACACAGAGAGCGTCACCCGAGTTCACGATTTGGTTCGCGCCCGACTCGAGTATCTGCCAGACGAAGCAAGACAAGTTCTCGAAGCCGCCGCGATTCTGGGCGACGGCAGCAGCATGAATCATCTGCGCAAAGTTTCAGGGCGTTCACTCGAGGAACTTGAAACGGCGCTAATTGAGTTGGAACGCGCAAGTTTGCTGCAACTCGAGGATGAAGGCACAAGATTTCATCACGATTTAACTCGAGAGGTGGTTTTGACCGATCTGAAAGCCTCGAGACGCGCTCTCATGCAGCTTCGCGCCGCCCGAAGTCGCGCAAGTACACCCGCGCTCGCCGCACGGCATTACCTCGAGTCACGCACGACCTGGGACGATTCTGACGCGACACCAGCCGTCAACGCCATGATCGAAGCTGGAAACCTCAGCGCTTTACGCGGCGATTTAAACGCAGGACTCGAATGGTACAGTTTCGCCCTCGAGAACGCCCACACACCCGCCGCTCGAGTTCGCGCCCTGACCGAACAAGCCCGCACTTTGGAGCGTTACGGGCGGCACAATGAAGCCATGACCG
>JANMUC010000201.1:0-1720 GCA_031391225.1 Deinococcales bacterium | reverse complement strand
TGCTGGTCGCCAACGACTGGCAGGGCTTGGGGCGTGTGCGTTACACCGTGCCTGGCGGTATGGTCGAACACGGCGAGACAGCGCTGCAAGCCGTCAAACGCGAGGTGCTCGAGGAAACGGGTTTGAAGGTCAAACTGGTGCGCAATTTGGCGTATTCGGTGCATATCGAAGATGAGCACCGCAGTGAGCGAACCATCGTTTTTGCCTTCGATTGCGATTGGGACGGACTCTTGAACCCTCGAGACCCCGATGGTTTTATCGTCGAAGCCAGATTTTTCACGCCCGAAGAAGCTATCAACAAACTTGGACCAGTCCCCATGCGCGAACCCCTGATGGATTACTTGCAAACTGGCTTGCCAGGACGGTTTTACGCCTTCAACGGCTGGGACGGACGCGGCGGAACTCGAGTTCCAGGACTTTAAGGAGGGTTTATGCCAAGCACCGACCAAATCAAAGAATTCGTGATTGCAGGTCATGGCAACTTTGAAAAAATCAAAACCATGCTCGAGTTGGATTCAGATTTGCTCGAGGTCAAACATCCCTGGAGCGAGACCGATTCTGAATCGGCATTGCAAGCTTCAAGCCACGTTGGAAACGTCCAGATTGCAATGTACTTGCTGCGGAAAGGCGCGACGCTCGAGATCACCACGGCAGCGATGCTTGGAGATTTAACCGCCATCAAAACGTTTTTAGACGCCGACTCGAGTTTGATTCAGGCGACAGGCGGTCACGGGATTTCGCTATTGACCCACGGCGTGATCTCGAGCGACCCTGCTGTGGTGGATTTTCTGATTGGTGCTGGAGTGACCTCTGGCGCATCAATGGCACTGACCATTGCCACAGACATTGGCAATCTCGAGATCATCAAAATGCTGCTTGCAAGCACCAAACCCGATTTGGCTTGGAAAAACATGAAAGGCAAAACCGCGCTCGAGATTGCCCGAGAAAACAATCAAAATGATATTGTGACGCTATTCGAGAGGTACATCTGAATGCGCAATATTTATTACAAATTGGCACTGACCCTAAAAACAGGACGCGAAAAAGCTGTGGCAGGCGACAAACACGGTGCGTTACTCGAGTTTAACAATGCCATTTACGGCTTGCGAGAACTCCCGCCCGAACGTACCCGCGATGTGCTCTTGGCGCATTCGTACCTGGCAAAGTACCAAACCTTGCAACTCGAGGATCGCAGCAAAGAAAATAAACTCGCGCTCGAGAGTCTGCATTTGGGCGTCAGTTATGCTCGAAGCACCAAAGACCCGATTGCTCGAGCCATAGCAGAAGAGTGCATTTCTGGGTTGGATGTGGCATTGTAGTTCTTCATAAAACTTCAAGATTCGGGCAACATGAACATAATACGTCGCACAAATTGTTTGTAGTAACTTCGAGCAAAAAATCTGAACGCCAGCAAATTCCCTCGAGATTCCAAAACGGTTTCTCGAGGGTTCTTTTGCGTTGATTAGAGGCAGTTTGAATTTGTGTAGGACAGCATTCTTGACAGATTTCGCGCTCGAATACCTTCTGGGACGCAAATGCAATCACGCGATATAACGGTCAAGGAGACCTCTCGAGACCTTTTCTGGGCTGTCGTACTCTTTATTCGATAATTAGCGCAACGTCTCACCAAGAAGCTCTGGGTACTATTTCTACAAATTCTAGTGAACTACAATCACTTTTCACTTTAATCTGCATTACAAGCTGGTCTTGTGGCAAAAAA
>JANMUC010000273.1:0-10458 GCA_031391225.1 Deinococcales bacterium | reverse complement strand
GTACCCGCGCAATCTCGAGCGAGCGGTTTAGCAATTCCACGGCGGTTTGCGTGTCTTGTTCTTGGCGCAAGTACAAACTGATCCAACCGCTCTCGGGCAATAAATGATATGGTTCGGCAAGACCGCCCGCGACCACTTCATCGCGCACTGGTTTTGGAAATGGAATGTCCACCAGCCTTTCGCCGTGAACATGCCCAATTTCGCGCTTGCCAAGGCGGTATTCTGTGCCGCCAAAACGGTGCGGGTGCGCGGTCACGCCTTCTTGCTCGAGCATGGCATTGTGAATAATTTCAGAACTTTTCATGGCTCACTTCCTTTTGGTTTGCTTGATCGAGTACGCGCACATGTGCGCCCCCGCAATCATGTGCGCCACCCGTTCAATGCTGGCTTCTGGCAGCGCGAGGCGCAAAAATTCAATCTCGCTTGAGCAGGCTTGACCGTATTGCAGCGCCACGCCAATCACGGCGCAGTTGTGCTCGGTCACAAGGTAAGTGCCGTCCTCGAGTTTCTGAAATTCGGCTAAATACCCGTCTTGATCGAGAATTTTGGTCAATTCCGAAACTTTGGCTTCAAAGGTTTTTTGTTTCTCGAGGCGCGTTTGTGCATTCTCAAGGCGGCGCTGCATTCGGCGTTTGAAAATCAGCTCGAGCAGTTCTGGGTTGTCTTCGCGCACGTAATCTAAGAGTTCGTTGGTCAGTTCAGAGTACATGCGCGGATAGAGCGCGTCGGCTGCTGCTGAGAGTTTATAGACGTGTTTGGGTCGTCCACGCCCTTCGCGTTTCTCGAGGTGCGATACCAGCCCGTCAGCCTCGAGCGCTTGCAGTTGTTGGCGAATGCCTGAAACCGTGATGTTGGTGGATTCTGCAAGTTCTTCGGCGCGAAGTTCGCCGCGTTTTTTCAGGGCGTTTAGGATGCTGCGCCGTCCTTCGGGTAGGGCGTTGAGGGTACTGCTCATGAGTGGATTCTAGCACCAAAAGCGTATTAAAGCAATTAAAACAGTAAATACTTGCTAAAATAACAAAACGGGTGTAGATTCAAGACAAGATGAAATCCCCAGACTCGAGCAAACTCGAGAAACCCCAATCAGAACGAAAGGAAGACGATCATGCCGACAGCCATCATCACTGGAGCATCACGCGGGTTGGGACTGGCACTTGCCCGAGCGCTCGCCCGCAAACACTGGAATTTGGTCATCAACGCCCGAGGGGCAAAAAATCTCGAGAGCGCCAAGATTGAACTCGAGCAACACACCCAAGTCAGGGCGATAGCTGGAGACGTAGCGGATCACGCGCATTTGCAAAAACTGGTTGATGCCGCCAAAGAATTCGGCGGTTTGGATGCGCTGGTCAACAACGCCTCGATTCTCGGTCCAAGTCCACAACCCAAGCTCGAGGCGTACCCACTCGAAATTCTCGAACAAGTTTACCGCGTGAATGTTTTCGCGCCGCTCAAGTTATTTCAACTCGCGCTGCCGATCATGAATCCTGACGCTCGAGTTTTGAACATCAGTTCCGACGCTGGCATCGAGGCTTACGAGGGCTGGGGCGGGTACGGCTCGAGCAAAGCCGCCCTCGAGCAGTTGTCCAAAGTGCTGGCGCTCGAGCACCCGAACTTGCGCGTTTACAGCGTTGACCCTGGCGACATGAACACGCAAATGCACCAAGAGGCATTCCCTGGCGAGGACATTTCTAACCGTCCACCACCCGAAGAAAGCGTTCCAGGATTATTGACGCTTCTCGAGCAAAATTTACCCAGCGGACGTTATCAAGCCAGAGGTGATCTGAATGTTTCAACTCACGAATAGTTTCCATCTCGAAACACTCGAGTTTACTTTGCCGCTCGAACTCGAGGCGTTTGAACCCCCAGAGGCTCGAGGGTTGCGGCGTGATGCGGTGCGTTTGTTGTGCTCCAGAAAACACGATGACAGTTTGGTTCACACGCAGTTTTACAACCTTTCAGATTTTCTCGAGGCTGGGGATGTGCTGGTGATTAATACCTCGGGCACGCTGCCTGCGGCTCTCAGTGTCACCAGGGAAGACGGCACGCCATTGGTGCTTCATCTGTCCACCCATCTGCCCGCCGACCTTTGGGTGGTCGAACTTCGCACCCCCGCCGCTCGAGCCACCACACCATTTCGTGACGCTAAAACGGGAGAGACATTGACCTTGCCAGGTGGCGCTCGAGCACAAATCCTTGCGCCCTACCTGATGGACAGAACCAATGCTCCAACCCCCGCAAGCTCGAGATTGTGGGTTGCTAGTCTCGAGTTGCCAGAAGCCCTGATCACGTACTTACACCGTCACGGCAAGCCGATTCGTTACGGTTATGTCGAGCACGATTGGTCACTCGAGCATTACCAAACCGTCTACGCCACCGAAGAGGGTAGCGCCGAAATGCCCAGCGCGGGACGGGCGTTTACACCAGAATTGTTGACGCGCCTGATTGCCAAAGGTGTGCAAATTGCACCACTGATTTTGCACACGGGGGTCGCCTCACTCGAGGATCACGAACCGCCATTTGAAGAGTTCTACCGTGTGCCACTCGAGACTGCCCGCATTGTCAACCAAGCTCGAGCCGATGGGCGGCGGGTGATCGCGGTTGGCACAACCGTTGTTCGCGCCCTCGAGACGGTCACGGATTCGCACAACATCACGCATCCTGGCGAGGGTTGGACGCGGTTAATCATCACGCCTCAACGCGGTGCTCGAGCCGTGAACGGGCTGCTGACGGGTTGGCACGAACCCAAAGCCACGCACCTTGCCATGCTCGAGGCGATAGCTGGAAAACATCACCTCGAGATTGCGTATCGCTCCGCACTTGAAAATGGGTATTTATGGCACGAGTTTGGCGATCTGCATTTGATTCTGCCTTAAGAAAGGACGTGTATGAACATTCTCGAGTTAGAACTGCTGACCAATAATCTCGAGGCGCAAAAAGAGTTTTACGGATCGGTTCTTGGGTTGCCAATTCTCGAGTCTGATGCGGGAAATTTTACAGCCCAAGCTGGCTCGAGTCGTCTAAAATTTTCACAACAAACTGGTTTTTCAGGGCGCTATCATTTCGCGTTTGACGTTCCAGAAAATCAACTCGAGGTTGCAAAAAAATGGCTTGAGGCTCGGGTTGAATTGATTGCAGAAACGGATGGCGAAATAGTTTTTGGTGGTGGAGATTGGAATTCAGACGCTGTGTATTTCCGTGATCCAAACGGAAATATTCTCGAGTTGATCGCCAGACACGACCTTGCGAATGCCACGCAAACAGAATTCTCGAGCGCGAGTTTGCTCAACATCAGCGAAATTGGACTCGCCTGTGACAATGTTCCAAGCGTTGTGAAATGGCTCGAGGAAAATCTGAATTTTGAGATTTACAAATCCTCGAGCGATATGTTCGCCCCCATTGGTGATGCTCACGGCTTGCTGATTTTGGTTCAAAATGCTCGAGAATGGTTTCCAAGTACGGGCGTTCATGCCATACCTCAACCTGTGAGCATTACGATTGAAGGCAGTCAAAACCAAATGCTCGAGATTCCAAATTTACCCTACAAGATTCAAACCATTTTGGAGGAATTATGATTCAAGAATTTCGTTTGGTGCTCAATGTTGATGACTTTGAGACGGCACTCAACTTTTACCGCGCCCTCAACCTCGAGGTTGTTGAGAGCTGGGATTCTGCCGATGGACGCGGCGCAATACTCGAGTTACCACGCGCCACCCTCGAGATCATGGACAGAAAAAATGCCAAAAGCGTTGACGAACTCGAGGCGGGTGTACATGAACCCCGTGAAATGCGGCTTGGTTTAAAAGTTGAGAACCTTCAAGATGCAGTTGAATACCTCGAGAAACACGGAGCGAAAGTTGTTGCAGAATTTGTCGAAACCCCGTGGGGCAGTTTTAACCAGAGGCTCGAGACACCAGATGCAAAGCAATTGACGGTGTTTCAGGAGGCTCGAGTATGAACTTGACCCCGACGATGGCAATTCGGATTGCACGTCCAAGTTTGGATTTATCGCGGATTGAAAAGTTTTATGTGGCAGGTCTTGGCTTAAGCATTTTATTCCGTCATGATTCCACCACCAAAACCGATTGGTCTATATTGATGCTCGGCACACCAGGCGCTGGTTGGCATCTCGAGTTCACCCAACCCCCAGACCATGTGCTTGTGCCAACCCCGACGCTCGAGGATTTATTGGTGTTGTACTTTGCTGCACCCATTCCAGAATCGTTGATTGAACGAGTCTTGCAAAATGGTGGCACTCGTGTGACTGCACTGAATCCGTACTGGGAAGAATGGGGTGTCACGATTGCCGATCCTGATGGCTACCGTGTCGTACTCTGTACTCGAGATTGGAAACCAACGTAAACCATCAGTTTGACGGAGAAAACAGTGAATGACATTTTGATTATCGGCACAAGCCTCGACCCTGACAGCCGATCACAAATTTTAGCAAGGGTGGCGCTCGAGATTTGCAACGCGCAAAATATCAACGCCGAAGTGCTCGACCTGCGAGATTACGACCTGCCAATCGCGGGTGCAGCCGATTCTTTTGACTCGAGCATCGTTGCAGAATTAAGCACTCGAGTTTCCAAATACCGCAAAATTATTTTTACGGTGGCGATTTACAATTACGACGTTTCTGCCGCCGCCAAAAACTTTATAGAATTGGTCGGTGATACCTGGCTCGAGGGCGCGGTGGTGGGATTTATTTGCACGGCTGGTGGTAAAAATTCGTACATGAGCGTGATGGGATTTGCCAATTCATTAATGCTCGACTTTCGGGCTTGGATTGCACCAAGGTTTGTCTACGTGGTGAAAAACGAGGACTTGCACGACACAGACATCAAAACTAGAATTGAAGGTTTGTTGAAAACAGTCTCGAGTGGTACAAATTCATCTCACGACACCACCTTAAAACTCACCAAGCCGTTGCTATGATTTTGGGTATGAACAAGTGGCTTGGTCTGGCTTTGGCAACCCTGAGCATGGCAGGATGTCCAACGCAGTCAAACATCAACCAGTGGGAAACCGTGCAAACGCTTTATCAGGATGCAATCGTGCTGCGTGAAAAGGTTTCGTATCGCTCGGGCGGTCTGAAAATTTTCGGACAGGTTTGCCGCCCTAACCGTCCAGGGCAGTTTCCAATTGTCGTCTGGAATCATGGTGGTTTTGAGGGTCTAACAAACTACGATGAAAGTTTCTGTCAAGCCTTTGCGACCTTTGGCTACACCATGCTGATGTCGTCTTACCGTGGTGAGGACGGCTCTGAAGGGGCTATCGAAGTCTGTAACGGCGAGGTGGACGATGTACTGCGGATGCTCGAGCTTGGGAGAACCATGCCGTATGTAAAACCCGATAAAGTCGTCATGATGGGCGGTTCGCACGGCGGTTGTATTGGCTTGCGGGCGGTGCAAAAGGGTGCGCCTGCGCAGGTGCTGGTTGACTTTTACGGTCCAACCGATTGGACTTTAGAATATCAACAAGCCCAGAACCTTTTTGCTTCCAATGATGTTTCCAAAAAATTTGTTGGGAAAGTGTTAACTGACGTGTTCTTAAAAGGAATCGGTGGTACGCCAAGCCAAGTTCCTCAGCAGTATCAAATACGATCTCCGCTCGAGAATGCAGCCAGCCTAAGCAATTGGTCAGGTTCGATGCTGGTGATTCATGGGGTGCAAGATTGGTTTGTTTTGCCAGGTCAATCGTGCGCTCTGGTTAAGGCTGTTGGGGGCTTTACCAATTACCACATCAACGCTGCAAATATCACCGAAACGACTGCGCCTGTCGGTTGTGAAAATGCAGGATTAACGTGGACTGGTGGTGATGCACCGACACTTGGGACTTGGCAGGGGAAGCGTTATTTGATGGTGTTTGATAGTTTGGGACATGGTGATGGAGACCAACGTGATCTAGCCATTCAGAATGCGCTTAAATTCATCAGCAATAAAATCCCAGGCAATTAGCCTGTGGTGCAGGAATCTCGAGCGACACGGTTTAAAAGCCCGAGTTGAGTCGATCAATCAAATGCTGCCCCAGAATGCGTGTGAACCATTGAAAACACCAGAATTCGATCTTCCAAAAGCAGTACCGTTACACGATAATCGCCAACCAGCAAAGATCGAAAATCTGAACGGTACAACACTGGGTTCATTCGGGCAGATTCGGGGAATGTTTCGAGTTGCTCGAGTGCCGTGTTCAATTGTTTGTCAAATTTCTCAAAAGCAGTTTTTGTTGTGAATGACAATAGGATTTCAAAAAGCTGTTGTTCCGCCCCTTGACTCCATTCGATCATTCTCGAGCCTTTTTTAAGTTTTGCTTAACGGTCTTGTGTGGGACTGTTTTGCCTTGCAATGCGTCGGCTAATCCGTTGACCATGCTGCGGAGTTCAGTCAGTTCAGAGGTTAGACGTTGGTATTCAGCAATGCCCATTAAAGCGGCGGCAGCTTTACCATTTTGGGTCAGAATGACTGTTGCTTCGTCACGTTGAATGTGTTGCACAATGCTTGCAGTATTCGAGCGGAACTCGGAAAGTGGCACAATGTCTTGTTGGAAATCGAGAATAGGCATACGTTAAATTGTACTTTATTCAGTACGTTTTTTCAACTTATTGCTCGATTTTTGAAGGTCAAAACAATCTCCAGTGGCACGGCTCAAAGCGTGCGGATTTGCCCGCCGTCCACATCCACAATCGCGCCCTGCATATAACTCGAGTGACTCGAGAGTAAAAATGCGACCACGTTTGCAATTTCTTCGGGTTGCCCAAACCTCGAGATACCCAATGATTTTGCCATCTCGAGCACTTTGACGGTGGAGATACTGCCAGCAAAAGAACGTTTACCGCCGTAATTGGTCAAGCCTGGTGTGGCAATTTGCAACACGTCAACATGGTTGTCGCAGAGGTCTGTTGTGGAAAGCATCTTGAACCTTTCTGGTACTCAAAAAATGCGGTGCTCGAGTTACCAAAGCACCGCATTGCGTTAACGTCTGATTTCAGTTTTAAGCGGTGACAGATTCTTTCAGCAATTGCCTTAACACCGTCTGCAAAATTCCACCGTTGCGGTAGTAATCCACCTCGACTGGCGTATCAATTCGCAACCAGGCAATAAATTCTCGAGTCGCGCCGCCCTCAAGGGTCACGCGCACAGTCACGTCTTGGCGCGGTTTGATGTGATCGTCAATCAAGAAGTCAAAGCTTTCGCGCCCAGTCAAGCCCAAGCTTTCGGCGGTCTGACCATTTTTAAACATCAAAGGCAGCACGCCCATACCCACCAGATTGCTGCGGTGAATGCGTTCAAACGATTCGACAATCACGGCTTTGACGCCCAGTAGCATCGTGCCTTTTGCCGCCCAGTCCCTCGAGCTTCCCATGCCGTAATCTTTGCCGCCCAGTACAACCAATGGCGTTCCTGTTGCTTTGTAGCGAAGGCTGGCTTCGTAGACACTGACAACTTCGTTTGTTGGGAAGTGTGTGGTCACGCCGCCTTCTGTACCTGGGGCAAGTTTGTTCTTGATGCGAATGTTGGCGAACGTACCGCGTGTCATCACACGGTCATTGCCGCGCCTCGAGCCGTAAGAATTAAAATCCTCGAGCTTCACACCGCTGTTAATTAAAAATTGTCCGGCGGGCGATTTGGCGCTGAATGCGCCAGCAGGGGAGATGTGATCGGTGGTCACCGAATCTGCCAGCGACAGCAGCACTCGAGCGCCGTGTACCGCTTGAATCGTGCCAGGTTCGCGCTCGAGTCCGTCAAAGTACGGCGGGTTTTGAATGTAGCTGCTGTCCGCTTGCCAGTCGAACAACGCGCCGCCCGCGACAGGAATCGCGTTCCATTGGGCGTTGGATTGTTCAATCCCGTCATAAATTCTTCTGAACGTATCAGGGCTGGTGGCATTGTCAAGGTGCTGCGCAATTTCTTCGGTGCTTGCCCAAATGTCGCGCAAATACACGTCGTTGCCGTCTTTATCTTGTCCAATCGGGTCAGTCTCGAGATTGATGTCTACCGTCCCAGCCAAGGCGTAAGCCACGACCAGCGGCGGTGATGCCAGATAGTTTGCGCGAACGTGCGGGTTGACGCGCCCTTCAAAGTTACGATTGCCCGAAAGCACACTGGCAGCCACCAGATCGCCCTCGTTGATCGCAGTTATGACAGGTTCATCCAGTGGTCCAGAGTTACCGATGCAGGTGGTGCAGCCGTAACCAACAGTCTGAAATCCGAGTTGATCCAAGTACGGTGTCAATCCCGCATCATTGAAGTATTCGGTCACGACCCTCGAGCCTGGCGCGAGTGAAGTCTTGACCCAAGGTTTACTGACCAGTCCACGTTCAACCGCTTTTTTTGCCAAAATTCCCGCACCGAGCATCACGCTGGGGTTACTGGTGTTGGTGCAACTGGTAATCGAGGCAATCACGACGTTGCCGTGTGTGATCTCACCACTCCAGCCTTTAAAGTCTTTGATTGTACCTTTTGCCTCGAGTTGCGTTGGTGTCAGGGCGTAACCGCGTTTGTCTTTTGGCTCGACCAGGGCTTGCTTAAAGACTTTCTGCATATCCTCGAGAAGTACACGGTCTTGCGGACGGGCTGGACCTGCCAGGCTTGGTTTGACGGTGCTCAAATCAAGTTCAATAATGCTCGAGAACACTGGGTCTGGCGTGGAATCGGTGCGGTACAAACCCTGAGCTTTCATGTACTCCGCGACCAGTTCGACCTCATCCTCGAGCCTGCCCGTGCGACGCATGTAACGCATGGCTTCGTCGTCCATCGGGAAGAAACCCATTGTCGCGCCGTACTCAGGAGCCATATTGGCTATCGTGGCGCGGTCTGGCAGGGTCATGCTCGAGAGTCCTGAGCCGTAAAATTCGACGAACTTGCCGACCACACTGGCTTTGCGAAGCATTTGGGTCACGACCAAGGCAAGGTCTGTGGCGGTTGAACCTTCTGGCAGCTTGCCAGTGATTTTAAAGCCCACAACCTCTGGCGTCAGCATGTACAGCGGTTGCCCGAGCATCACGGCTTCGGCTTCGATACCGCCAACGCCCCAACCGACAATGCCCAGACCGTTAATCATGGTGGTGTGCGAATCTGTACCCACAAGCGTATCTGGGAAGACCACCGTGCCGCCGTCCTCGGTTTTGCTCATCACGCCTTTTGCCAAATACTCGAGGTTGACTTGGTGCACGATGCCACTGGCGGGTGGCACAACACCGAAGTTATCGAGTGCTTGTTGTCCCCAGCGCAAAAACTCGTATCGTTCGCGGTTGCGGTCAAATTCGATCTCGGAGTTCTTGAAAAGTGCGTCGCTCGAGCCGTAAAAGTCCACTTGAACGCTGTGGTCAATCACCAAATCGACTGGAATCAGTGGGTTGATTTTTTGTGGGTCGCCGCCGAGTTTGGTCATGGCGGTGCGCATGCTTGCCAAGTCCACCACGGCAGGCACGCCCGTGAAATCTTGCAAGATCACCCGTGCCAGTTTAAACGGAATCTCAACCTCGAGCGGTTTGGCGGCGTTGTAATTTGCCAGGTTTTTCACGTCATCTTCGGTCACGTCGTAACCGTTGCAGTTTCGCAGCACGCTCTCGAGCATGATTTTGATGCTGAACGGCAGAAGGGAAATATCAAAACCGTGTTCCTCGAGTTTCCCAAGACGGTAATAATTGACGGTGTTGCCGTTGACGTGCAGGGTGTCTTTAGCGCCGAAAGTGTTTTTCTTGAGTTCCATGTCAAACCGTCCTTAGAAGTTGAGAAATCTCGAGTCAGTTTAGACCCGCAGCTTTGCTATTTTAGCGGATGCTCGAGGGTTGGGTATGAATGTTTGTTGTCACTTAAGGGGGTACAATTTAAAATAAAGTGAACTTCTGATCTGTCGTGTCCGATTTCGCAATGACTTTCGCTTTGGATTGTTCAGCCCACATGAAATGGCTGGCTCGTGACTTGCGGATTTACAGCGGTTTTCATATCCGTTGACGCGCTCCGCGCTCTCACTCTTATGAAAACCGCTGTCTGTTGCTACTCCCTTTGGTCGCCAATGTTCGACGCTTCGCGTCAAACATTGTGCAAGGTGCTGTAAACACCAATTTCTCGAAACACAATAATCAGACAACCACTCGTATCGCTCGAGTCAAATGGCAGTCATCAATTTTCTGATTTATGACCCGCAAGTTTGTTGGATATTCGTTCAGCTGCCTGCGTGACAAGCCCGATGTATCTATCTTGAAGGTCTGGATTTAAACGCATGATTGGACCTGCCACCGATATTGCGGCGATCACCTCGAGTTTATCGTTGCGGATTGGGGCGGCGATTGAGAACGCGCCCTCGTCGAGGTCGCCGGCAGCCACATGGTAGCCGTCGCGGCGAATTTGCGTCAAGGATTTTAGAAGCGTTTCCTTGCTGGTGACGGTTTCGCTGGTGAACTGCATCAGACTTGCCTCGAGAACCTTGTTCAGAACCTCCTGCGGTGCATACGCCAGC
>JANMUC010000272.1:0-4114 GCA_031391225.1 Deinococcales bacterium | reverse complement strand
CATAGGGGAAAAGAAATGGCACAGTCAGGCTGCGGAAGCCAGGGCGATCCAACTGGCGAATCTTTGCCAAGTCTGCATTGGTCAGAATCGGCGTCTTGAGGCGAATCTGATGGCAGCTTTCGGGGCGCGGGTCAAGGATGTTCGACTCTGTTCCCATCATCACATCCGTCGCCGTCACCAATTCCTCACGAATCGAGTCAATCGGCGGGTTGGTGACTTGGGCAAAAAGTTGTTTGAAATAGTTATAAAGCAACTTGGGCTTGTTCGAGAGCACTGCCAACGCCGCATCGTTGCCCATCGAACCAATTGGTTCGATGCCATTTTCCGCCATCGGTCCAAGGATCACGCGCAAGTCCTCGTCGGTGTACCCAAACACCTCTTGGCGTTGAAAAATCGTTTCAGGCTCGAGGTGCGGGATTTTTTCGGGCGGCGCGGGTGGTAAATCTGTCAGACGAACTTGGTATTTGTTGAGCCAGTCGCGGTAAGGATATTCGGTAGTGATCTGGGTTTTCAACTCGTCATCGCTGATAATCCGCCCTTGCCCCGTGTCCACCAAGAACATCTTCCCAGGCTCGAGCCGCCCATTGTAAGCAATGTTCTCTGGGGCAATCGGCAGCACGCCCACCTCGCTCGAGAGCACGACTTTGTTGTCTTTGGTCACGCAGTAACGGGCTGGGCGCAAACCGTTGCGATCCAGCAGCGCACCGATCACGATTCCATCCGAGAAACCAATCGCGGCGGGTCCATCCCAGGGTTCCATCAAATTGGCGTGGTATTCGTAAAAGGCTTTTTTGTCGTCGTTCATGGTCAGGTGGTTTGACCACGGTTCGGGAATCATCATCATTAAGGCATGTGGCAACGAACGCCCCGCCATCACCAGAAACTCGAGGGTGTTGTCGAACATGGCGGTGTCGCTACCGTCAGGTTGAATGATCGGTAAAACTTTTTTGATGTCCGCACCGAACAATTCGGATTCAAACATGTTTTCCTGCGCCCGTAACCAGTTGACGTTGCCGCGCAAAGTGTTGATTTCGCCGTTGTGAATGATGTAACGGTACGGGTGGGCGCGTTCCCAGTTCGGGAAAGTGTTGGTGCTAAACCTTGAGTGTACCAGGGCTATCGCGCTGACAAAATCGGGGTCGGCAAGGTCTGGGAAGTACGCGTCCAACTGGTCAGACACGAACATGCCTTTGTAAATTATGGTCTTGTACGACAAACTCGGGACGTAAAAATACTCACCGCCTTCAAACTGGGCGCTGTAATGAATCTCGTTCTCGCTGCGTTTGCGAATCACATACAGTTTGCGTTCAAACGCCATGTCGTCCGTGATGCTCGAGTTGCGGGCAATAAACACCAGGCGCATTTTGGGTTCGGCGCGTTTGGCGGTGTCGCCCAGCGCAGCATTTTTAACAGGCACTGAACGCCAGCCCAAAACCTTCTGCCCCTCGGCAGCCACAATATTGGCAAATTCAATCTCGAGCGCCCGACGGTGCGTGGCGTCTGGCGGCATGTAAAGCACGCCAACGCCGTACTGTCCTGGTTCGGGCAGGGTAAAGCCGCGACGTGCGACTTTCTTTTGCAAAAACGCGTGCGGAATTTGCACCAAAATACCAGCGCCGTCACCCGTGTTTTCTTCTGCCCCTCGAGCGCCACGGTGCGTTAAATTGGTTAAAATGTCCACGCCGTCGCGCACAATCGAGTGCGATTTTTCGCCGAGAATGTTGGCGACAAAACCGATACCGCAAGCATCATGCTCGTATTGCGGGTCGTAAAGTCCCTGTTTTTTGGGAATAAATGAGTGCTGCTTGGGTTGTCGCATCTCGAGGTTCTCCGATTCTGCCTGCTATTGTTTTGAATGTTTAAATTTTGGAATTGTACCCTAACACAAACAATCGGGTTTTACACGCTGCTGGACTGGGTTTTCTTGCCCAGTTGTATAGACAAGAAACTCATTTTGCGTCCAGTGCTTTAGGATAGAAACCAGAAAGACTCGAGGAGAACAATTTCATGGCACAAGCAAACACATACGGTGGTCGGAGCACGAAACTCGAGGGTCAACCTTTTCGCGTGGCACTGATTGGCGCTGGCGGCATTGCCAACGCACATTACAAGGGGTACACGGCGGCGGGTGCAATTATTGTCGGGTTCGTAGACCCATACGAGCCAACTCGAGCACGGCGCGAAAAAGAATGGAAGATCACAGGTTACTCGAGCTTTGAGGAGTTGCTGGCAAGCGAGAAGTTCGAGGCGGTCAGCGTTTGCACGCCAAACGCCTATCACGCGCCAGCCAGCATTCAAGCCGCACTTGCGGGTAAGCACGTACTCTGCGAAAAACCACTCTCGATGAGCCTTGAAGACTGCGAAAAGATGATTCTCGCTGCTCGAGATGCGGGTGTGGTGTTGCAGACTGGGCATCACTTACGAGCGAATTTATTGGTCGAAAAGTCCAAGACGTTAATCTCGAGCGGCGCGATTGGACGCGTGACGTTTATTCGTCTTCGTCAAACCCACGATTGGGGCGGCAATAAAACCGTCGCGGACTCGTTCGGAAAACTGGCAAATTCTGGCGGCGGCACGCTGCTCGATAACGGCTGTCACATGTTCGATCTGGCACGAAACTTGGGCGGTAACGTCAAAAATATTTTTGCCAGGGCAGCCACGCTCGGCTTTGACATCGAAGTTGAAGATGTCGCCAATGCCAGCCTCGAGTTTGAATCGGGCGCACTCGGCAGCGTTGAAAGTTCCTGGACTGCGACCGGCTGGGAGGAAGGCTGGTGGGTTTACGGCACGGACGGCGCACTCGAATGCACCAACCGCCTCGGCACGCGCAAGCTGCGCCACGTTCACCGCACCTCGAGCGGCACGGACTGGGCAACACCCGACGAAACGATTTACAGCTTTGCCGATGAAGGCGGTCATAGCCGCGAAATTGTGGCGTTCATCTCGAGCGTGCGTCACGGAACGCCCGTGATTTGCAGCGGCGAAGACGGTCTGGAAAGCGTGCGACTTGTCTTAAAAGCCTACGAGAGCGCCAAACTTGGGTTACCACTCGAGTTGTGACCTTCATGAACGCCCTTCAACCTGAGCCAAGCCAGATGATAGACTCCTGACATGAGCGACAAGAATAATCTGGACTCGTACCTCGAGAACCTTGGCATCAGCGATGATGACACCAAGAAAGCACCGGCTGTTCCAATCACCCCAGCCGTCATCAACCGTCCCCAAAGTGCGGCAGCCGCCCCGAGCGAAAGCGCCCCCAAGGAACGCGCTGGTGGTTTGGTTGCCAGTAGTGACGCGATTGTCGAAGATTTCCTCTCGGGAATGCTGGTTCACGTTGACCCTGGTTTCACGGTTTCGGCACGAACCCGTGGCGACAGCGTCAACGCCGAAATTTTGGGCGGCGACGCTGGCAAAGTGATCGGGCGCGAGGGACGCACCCTCGCCGCCATCGAATTTTTGGCAAACACGGTTCTAACCAAAGAAATGGGCGCAGAAGCCCCCCGCGTCAGCGTGGATGCCAGCGGCTACCGTCGCCGTCACGAAGAACGCCTGCTCGAGCAAGCCCGCCGTGCCGCCGCAAGGGTTCGCAAAAGCGGCGAACCGTTCGAGATGGACGCCATGAGCGCCGCTGACCGCCGAATCATTCACATCGCTCTGCGCGAAGACGCATTTGTCAGCACAGAAAGTTTGGGTGAAGGTGCAGAACGCAGGATTGTGATTAAAGCGAAATAGGGGCGCTGATTGTTGCGACCTTATCCGCCGAGTTTCGAGCTTCCCTCTCATCCCCAACCCTTCTCTCCTTGGAGAGAAGGGAGTTTATTTTCTTGTACATGTGGCTCAAGGTTCTTTTCTTTCTTCTGCTCGCGGGAGAAGCGACCATGCCCGCCAGCGATCCCGCCCATAAGGTGCATTTTGGGATCAAGACAGGTGCGTTTTATGGTCAAGAAAGTGAGCTGAGTGTTTTAAGGAAGGCATAGCTTGTGAAATTGGCTTTGAAGTAGGGGCGCTGCTTGCTGCCATACATTCCAACTAATTCACGAAATACTGTCATTCACGTCTTCCCTGCATATCGTGCCTTACGTACTAAAATCAGATTTGAACTTAAATCACGATA
>JANMUC010000266.1:0-5322 GCA_031391225.1 Deinococcales bacterium | reverse complement strand
ACCCAGTAAGGTTAACGCCCGAAAAGCAGCTACCGATTGATAAACGACCGGCACGGCAACCTCGCCGCGCGGTGACAAAAAAACAGTCAGCAGCATTTCGATCAGACAGCCGACCAGCAGCATTTGATACGCCAACTCGAGTTGCAAAACGGGCGGCAAGGGGTCCCGTGGTGGCACAAGGGGTTTGGAAAGCTCTACATCGTCAAACGGATGATGAATCATGGGGTGTCCTCAGGTAAGGCAATCACGAATGTGGCTTGAACGCCTTTGACCTTGCCGACCACCGAGCCGACGGGCAGTGCCTCGAAATTAAACTGGCTGGAATATCCGGTCTGTGATAGTTTTGCACTGGAGCCAGGAGCGATCGGTTCCTGAACCCCAGCACCAACCACTTGAATCTCACTGAAATTCTGGTTGCCAATGTTTTCGATTCTTTGATTGACAACCCTTAGCGACACCGCACTGACCACTGGGGGCAACCAATACGAGTGCTTTTGCCAAGCCAAGGATTTGAGGTTGACACGGTCGGCAAGGTACTCGAGCGATTGACCCACCAAAGACTTTGCGCCTTTTGGCAAGGCAACCGTTGATGCTTGCAAATCAAACCTTGATACCACAATCATTTTCAAACCCCAACCTCGAGCACCAATTAAGACCTGTGCCGTGTTTTGGGTATAGGAGGCTTGCGGCGCAAATGCCCAGAAACCAACCAGCCCAAACACAAACATTGCACCGGCTGCGGCAATCACAAAAGAACGCTCATTCCGACGCGCACTGTAAATGCCAAGACCCACCACAAAACCAGCCACCGCCCACCAGCCCAAAAAGGTGTGTCGTCCGGGCGGCACCTCAATTGAAGGGGCAACAGACCGTGCCAGGGTTTCCAAATTGACGGTGGCAGGCAAACGGTTGTTTTCAGAGTCACGCTCGAGCCTGCCCAAACCGATGGCACCATTCAGGTTTGGCAGCATTTGATCTTCGGGCTTTATAAACACCCGAGAACCTGCCGCCAGTGCCGCCAGCAGCGACGCGGGCAATACAGAATTATGGTTGACTACCACTTCGGGCACGCCCAGCAACAGTGCTGGATTGGCAGGCAAATCCTCAGGTGAAAGTTCAAAAGAATTCCCTCGAGCACCCGCCACGCCGTCGGTGATACTGATTGCCATTGCCGAATCAAAAGGCTCGAGCGTCACGGTTTTCGAACCAGCCTCGCCAGTGAGCCTGAGTTTCACGACATGATTAGAAAGTGGAATATGAAGCGTTTGAACACGAACGCCAGAACCCTCGGGGATGGTTAAAATCGCTTTTAAGGGTTTGAAACCGTCGCGGTACCGACCTGACTGCGAATTCAAATAAACTTGATACGCCCCTGCCCCCGAAACCTCTAGCCTGAGTTCTGACCATGCGCCAACAAAAAACCCGCCACCAAAACCGAGCCTCGCCCTCGCGCCAGGCACGCTGACATCCCACCCGAGCGCGGACGCAAAACTCGAGGTGCAAAACGTCAAAAAAGTGACGAAAAACCAGCGCAGCATTGCTCGAGATTCTAGGCGCGAAACGGGTTAGACGTGTGTCGAAACGATTACAAAGCCGAGCAAAATACAAAAGTCACCAATCAATTCCGCCTAAAATGGTACACTTCTCGAGCCTGACGAATCGGGCGCACATTTTACCCAATCTCGAGATTAAATTTGAAAGCAAAAATATGTTTGAAAAAATCAGAAATTTCTCAATTATCGCCCACGTAGACCACGGCAAAAGCACCCTCGCGGACAGGATTCTCGAGCTGACGGGTGCAATGTCGGAACGTGACAAACGCGAGCAAACCCTGGATACTTTAGAACTCGAGCGCGAACGTGGCATCACGATCAAAGCCACGCCCGTGCGCTTGTCGTACACCGCCGACGACGGTCAAGAGTACGCCCTCAATCTGATTGACACACCAGGGCATGTCGATTTCAATTACGAAGTTTCTAAGTCCCTAGCCGCCTGCGAAGGTGTGCTGCTGCTGGTTGATGCCTCGCAAGGCGTCGAGGCGCAAACCATCGTCAACGCGTATTTGGCAATTGACTCCAACCTCGAGATTATTCCAGTTATTAACAAAATTGACCTGCCCGCCGCCGACCCCGAAGGCGCAGCCCGCGAACTCGAGGAAGTGATTGGCATTCCTGCGAACGGCGCAATTTTTGCCAGTGCCAAATCGGGCATCGGCGTCCACGAAATTCTTGAGGCAATCGTTAAACGCATTCCGCCGCCAAGTGGCAAAAGCAGCGAACCATTAAAGGCACTCATTTTTGATACGGTTTTCGACGCCTATCAAGGCGTGATTCCGTTTGTGCGAGTGCTTGAGGGCAACCTTAAACGCGGCGACAAAGTTAAAATGTGGAACACGGGCAAAGTCGTCGAAGTCGATAAGGTCGGTGTCTTCCGCCCCGCGCTCGAGGTGTCAGAAGTGCTCGAGGCTGGCGAAGTCGGATTTTTTACAGCCGCGATCAAAGACATTCACGACGCCCAAGTGGGCGATACCGTGACTGGTTTTATGCGATCAACCGCCGAACCATTCCCTGGTTTTAAACCCGCGCAACCCGTGGTGTTCAGCGGCTTGTACCCAACCGACACCGCCGAATACCCAAAACTCCGTGAAGCACTCGAGAAACTGCAACTGAACGATGCCGCGTTGACCTTCGAGCCTGAAACCTCTGAGGCGCTCGGCTTTGGTTTTAGGTGCGGATTTTTGGGTCTACTTCACGCTGAAGTGGTACAAGAACGCCTCGAGCGCGAGTTTGACATGGATTTGATCGCCACCGCGCCGAGTGTGATTTACAAAATTAATTTGTCTGACGGCACAAGTTATTTGCTGCAAAATCCATCTGGCTTGCCCACGATGGACCGAGTGGACAGCATTGAAGAGCCATACATTAAACTGAGTATCATTCTGCCCGAAGAATACGTCGGCAACACCATGCAATTGCTGGTCGAAAAACGCGGCGTGATGAAAGACATGCAGTACATCGGTAAACGTGTCGAATTGCACTACGAAGTGCCATTCGGTGAAGTGCTTTATGATTTTCATGACCGTTTAAAGAGTCTCTCCAGGGGTTACGCCAGCATGGATTACGAACAGATTGGCTACCGCGAGGGTGACCTTGTGAAAGTCGGCATTCTGGTCAATGGCGATATCGTGGACGCACTCGCCATTATTTGCCATAAAGACAAAGCCGATCCATTAGGGCGCAAAATCGTCGAGAAAATGGCTGAAGTCATTCCGCGCCAAATGTTTGCCGTGCCAATTCAAGCCGCGATAGGCGGCAAGATTATTGCCAGGGCAACCGTCAAAGCCTACCGAAAAGACGTGCTCGCCAAGTGTTACGGCGGCGATATCTCGAGAAAGAAAAAACTGTTGAACAAACAGAAAAAAGGCAAAGCCCGCATGAAAAACATTGGCACCGTTGAAGTGCCGCAAGAGGCTTTCTTGGCAGTCCTCTCGAGCAGCGAATAATAGTCAAAATCAAGTAAATGCCAGAGATCAAACAGCTCTGGCATTTTTTTTAGATTGCGCCTGCAAAACCGCCGCCACCTGAGAAACACGTTCCTCGAGTGAACCGCTAACCAGCGTGTACGGCACATCACGAACCGTTAAATCGTACAAGATTAAACTTTGCTGCCTCGAGCGCCAAACGTGATCGTCGCGCCAACCATCTTGCACAAATGGAATGTCGTCATTGCAGACAAAAACGTGATCGTAACGGGTTTGGGCAGCTCGAGCCAAATCTGTGAGTTCTGGAAGTCCAGCACCTTCGTAGGCGTAACACCAGAACATGGTCGTGATCGCATTGGTGTCCACAAACAAAAATCGGTTCGCCTCGAGCAACGCAGCATCCTCGAGTTTTCGGTGATGCTGGGCAATATGCACGTAATCTTCAAGCTCGAGCATCCCGTTTTTTTGCATCCAGACTTCACGCCCGTATTCGGCAACAAAATTGGTTTGAAACTCCCTCGCCAGAGCCTCGGTCAGGGTACTTTTGCCTGTACTTTCAGCGCCCATAAACACAATTTTTTGCACAAAATACCTGTAAATTCTCGGGTCTAACATGGCACGGTTGGCATGAACATCCTGCCGAACTCGAGTTCCCGAAATTGGGACTTGCGAGCGCTCGAGGTCAACCAGCACATGCTCGACTTGCAAATGCGCTGCAAATCCTGCGCCATAACTTTCACTGGTGAAAACCACATCAACCGCAATGTTTTCCAACTCGAGAAACGTCTTTACAAACTCGCGTTGCGTGAAATCATCGGCATCGTTGTGCGGCGGATTTTCTGGCATTAGCACCTTAGCATTCGGGTACAACTTTTGAATCCAAGAAGCTCGAGTTTTGGACGGCATTGCTGGGAAATCTGGGTTGGAGTAGACCAACACTGTCACGTGCTCACACTGGCTCAAAGCAGTCTCGAGCAACAACTGATGCCCCTTGTGAGGCGGCGCGAACTTCCCAACGACTAAACCGTTACGAAACTGCTTCGACACGGCTCGTTCCTCGAGATTCTAACTTTGCATCATCGTTTGCCCAGTCCATCCAACCTTTGACCGACATGGCAGCCAAAACAAATTGCAATCCAAACTGTGCTCGATAATCTGTTCCCGAATGCCAGAAATGAACTGCATATGCGGCATTCGCCAAAATCCAAACGCCCCAACTCCAAGCCCATTTGCGGGTTGTACCAAAATTTGCAATCAGAGAAAACAACACGGCAACGAACGGAACCCAATTCCAAGGATTTGTTTTGAAGTCCGTCAGGATAACCGTGTACACAAAAATTGCAATACTCGCCACCCAAGTTACGGCGTACCAAACTGGTTCGTTAAATTTGATCTCTCCCCTATCGCGCCTATGCTCGAGAAACCATAAGTACAACCCATGAATTCCAAAAATCAAATACGAAACTTGCAAACCAGCCAGCATCCATTGAGTGCCACCAATAAACATTACAAAATACGGTACAAGACTTGCATTGCTCCAATGCCAATACGTTGAAGACTTTCGGAACAAGTAAATCAAAGAAACAATCACACAAAATGATCCAGTCCAATCGAATACCCACAAAGGAATCACAAATCCTAAAATATTCATACACTACCTCCTTGCAATGCACCAGCCAATTTGGTCAGGGACTCGAGAATCACCAAATCAGGACGGGCAAGCTTGGTTTGAACTTTGACATCCAAACAACGTTGATACTTTGGGTCAACGCCCACAAAAAGTGGTTTGTTTGTCATGCTCCACGCGCCAAGCTCAAACAAGGTGATCGGGCAGAGCGTTT
>JANMUC010000197.1:0-3515 GCA_031391225.1 Deinococcales bacterium | reverse complement strand
GAATGATCTTCGACAAAACAATCCACCAAGACCGTTGGCACATCCCGCAATGCCACGGGCAATTCCACCGCGTGGTGGTACATGGTTGCGTAAATAATCCCCTCAACCTGGCGCTCGAGCAGCATTTCGGTGGCGGTTCGTTCGAGATCGGGTTGGCGTTTTGTATTGACCAACAGAAGAATCTTGCCATTTTTCCAGGCGGCATCCTGAGCGCCCTCGATGATCCTGCCTGCGTGTGGCGTGATTGCAATCTCATCAGTGATAAAACCAATCGTATCCGAGCGCTGACTTCGCAAGCCCTGTGCCATCGCGTTGCGTCTATAACCCAGTTTAACAATCGCATCGCGCACTCGAATTTTGGTTTCCTCGAGAATCGTGACGTTGGGCGTGTTGTTGATGACATACGAAACTGTCGGCTGGGAGACACCCGCCAGCTTTGCTACATCGCTCATGGTTGGAACACGTTTTGATTTTGAGTCTCGAGCCATAAATAATGCTCCCTGGTTGGGATATATACGAATAAATACCTATACGAATAAGTGAACGAATGCCAGTATGCAACTTGGACTTATTAAAAGTCAAGAGGGCACTCGAGCGGACGCGCGATACAAGAAATTTGCATGTTTTAATCCGAGTTCGAGCATTGAATTGAACAAGCAGTGAAGCTTAAACCATGCGTGATGAGTGTGCTCTCATCGGTTGTGCTCGAGAATCATCTCAAACCAAAATCGGTGGGGTGAGAGATGCTCAGTGAAGAAGAAAAAGCCCGTATACGAGCCGAGGAAGAGACTCGAGCCAAACAAAAACTCGAGGCGCAGGAGGAGCGTCAAAAAGCACGGGCGGCACTCGAGTTTCGAGAAGCGGTCAAAGTCGAATTGAATCCAAAACGGGTATTTCGTTGGTGGAGGGTGCTGGTTTTTATGCTGGCAACGGCAGCAGGTGCGGGTTGGTGGATCACACGCCCCAAGCCGCCAGAAATCTCGAGCGCCCCAATTCAAGGCGGCATTGAAGACAGCGAATTGATTGCCAAATGCCAAACCGAAGTGCAAAACCAACTCGGATTCTCGAGCAGTGCCGAATTTGGTTTGGACGGTGACGCGGCAAGTCAGTTTTTTGTCAGTGCAGACGGTAAAACCTGGGATTCTTGGGTGCGTTATCAAGACGCCAAAATTGGTTTGATGCGCCGCAATTTTTCGTGTTCGTTCACAGTTGCCGATTGTGTTTTTAACGTGCGTTTTTTGGACAAGGAGTAAGTGATGAAAAAATTATTGTCTGTTCTGGTTTTAGGATTCGTCTTCTCGAGCGCGAATGCCGAAACCGTCAACGTGCCACAAAACAAGATCGAGCTGGCTTGCAAAGACAGCAAGTTCAACCTCGAGCGACAAAACTTTTTGCTGCTCGATGAAACCTACCAAACTTGCACGCTGCGTTTACCTTTAACGCTGAAAGAACGCTGGGGTGGGCGACGCAACTTTTATTTTCTGCCGCGCATCAGCGTCGCGCTTTTTTCGCAAGACAAAGACAGCAAAAACGGACGTTGGACACCGCTCGGTAGTTTTGGCAACCCAGACGACCTGCTGCACAGGGTTATCTCGAGTAAAAATTACAAACGCGCCGAACTGTTCGGCAACCTCGAGAAACCCTTGCAAGACTGGGCGGGCGCAGACCGAATTCCCAAAGTGCTTGGCATTGAAGGGCGCATGAGTGTTTGTGTCAGTCCAGTTTACGCGGGAGAAGCGCCTTGTGTGACGTTTAACATCAATGCTCGGTACAACATTTACAAGCGCTAACTCATGTACGATGGATCATGAATCAAATTCAGGACTTGTCGGGTTTTCCAGACTTAAGAGCGCAAATTCTCGAGCGTATGAAAGCATTTCAAGTGCCTGGGCTGGCATTGGGCATTATCAAAGACGGGCAGTGGTTCGCGGAGGGTTTTGGTGTCACCAGCATCACAAACCCGCTTCCAGTCACCACCGACACGACGTTCCAGATTGGATCAACCAGCAAAACCGTGACTGCCACCGTCAACATGATTCTGGCTGAACAAGGCAAACTCGGGCTTGATGCACCCGTGAAAACGTATTTGCCAAACCTCGAGTTGCAAGATTCGGATGTGGCGGCTCGAGTGACAGTGCGGCATTTGCTGAACCACACGGCAGGTTGGGCTGGGGATTTGTTCGTGAGCACGGGCGATGGTGATGATGCGCTCGAGTTGTACGTGCAAAAAATGCGTGATTTGCCGCAATTGACGCCACTGGGCGAGGTTTGGCATTATAACAACGCCGCGTTTGGTTTGGCGGGTCGTGTGGTTGAGGTCGTGACGGGAAGAACCTTTGAATCCGTGGCTCGAGAATATATTCTTGAACCGCTCGAGATGACGCACAGTTCGTATTTTCCGAGCGAGGCGATGCTCGAGCGGTTTGCGGTGGGGCATTTTACCGATGAGCACGATGTGGTACAAATCTCGAAACCTTGGGCGTTGGCACGAAATACCGCTAGCGTTGGACGGATTAATTCGAGCGTGATTGACCAGTTGAAATACGCGCAATTTCATTTGGGTGACGGCACAACGGCAAATGGCAAGAGGTTGCTCTCGAGCGAGTCGATGCTTGAAATGCAAACGCCCACCGTGGAGGGTGCGAACGATGCGAAGCACGCCCTCAGTTGGTTTGTGCACGATCTTGCGGGAACAAAATTGGTGCGTCACGGCGGCGCAACGAACGGGCAGATGTCAGAATTTTACCTTGTGCCAGAACGAAATTTTGCCTGGACAATTTTGACCAATGCCGAAAAAGGACGTGCCTTAAACACCGAAATGATTGGATTTATCCATCAGCACATCCTTGGCTTGAAAGATTCAGAACCCGAGCATTTGACGTTGACTGCCGCAGAACTTGAGCCATTTTTGGGTGCGTACCGCGACACCAACTTTGGCACAACCCTCGAATTCAAACTTGAGGGTGAAAACCTGATACGGCACGTGACCCCTGGCGATTATTCTGGGGTGACCAGTATTGCCCCGACGCCACCGCCAGATGCTAAATTCACATTCATTTCTGGTGAACGCATTTTGATCCTCGAGGGAGACGGCAAGGGGAACAAGCTCGAATTTTTGCGTGACCCGAGCGGCATGATTCGGTATCTCCGGTCTGGCGGACGGCTGTATTTTAAGATTTGAACACCAACATCCAAAGCTGAAGCTTTCAACGTAGTACCAAATATGATTGGTCGTCTGGTGTCACCAAATCGTCCTCGCCCGACCAGGGCAGCCTCGAGCGCAACGCCCAAGACGGCTGTGTATACTCGAAGCCAAGTGATGAATGATTTAGATTGTACGGAACTCAGCAATGAGGTGTTGATGCTCGAGGTGGCGGCGTGTTCTGAAGTCGCCCTGAAAGAATTGTACGCGCGTTTTTCCAAGCAAATTTACAGTCTGGCACGCCGAATGTTGCGTGAAGAGAGCGCCGCCGAGGATGTCACCCAAGATGTTTTCGTGAAAATCTGGCAAAAAG
>JANMUC010000221.1:0-2054 GCA_031391225.1 Deinococcales bacterium | reverse complement strand
GCATTGCCAGCCTCAGCACCCAAGAGGCAGATGTCTCGAGGTACTTGGTGCGCTGGATGCACAAACACGGTTTTCAATCTGAGATGGACGGCGCGGGCAGTGCGGTGGGCGCTCGAGGCACGGGCAAACTCGAGATTGTGTTGCTCGGGCATATTGATACTGTCCCTGGTGAAATTCCGGTGCGCATCGAAGACGGCGTGCTCTGGGGTCGTGGCAGTGTGGACGCCAAAGGACCATTTTGTACCTTTGTGGCTGCCGTCTCGAGCCTTCCAGATCATGTGCTCGAGAAAGCGCGATTTATTTGCGTGGGCGCTGTTGAAGAGGAAGCCGCCTCGAGCAAGGGCGCACACCATGCCTTGGCGCGGTACAACCCCGCGTATTGCATCATCGGTGAGCCGTCGGGTTGGGACACGATCACGCTGGGTTACAAAGGACGTTTGGTGGTCAAAGCCAAACTCGAGAAGGACAATTTTCACAGCGCGGGCGAGGGCAGCACCGCGAACGAGGATATGGTACGACTTTGGAATGCGCTCGAGGTTTGGGCAAAAGAATATAACGCCGATCACCGTGTGTTTGACAGCGTTCAAGTCAGTTTGCAAGCCATGCACTCCGAGAACGACGGTATGCGCCAAAAATGCGAGGCGACGATAGGTTTGCGCCTACCGCCACGCCTTCAACCCGACGATGCGTTTGACCTGCTTGAGCAAGTCAAACAAAAACTCGAGATGCCACATTTACGCCTTGCGTACACTGGACGCGAAGAACCGCACCGTGGTCCAAAAGACACGGCGCTCACTCGAGCTTTCAGAATTGCGATTCGGGCGGCGGGAGTACAGCCGCAACTGACCCTGAAAACGGGCACAAGCGACATGAACGTGGTTGCACCGCTCTGGGGTTGCCCAATCCTCGCCTACGGTCCTGGAGACAGCACGCTCGACCACACACCCACCGAACGCCTCGAGATCAAAGAGTACTTGGATGCGGTCAAGGTGTTACGCGATGCACTCGAGCGACTGGTGATGAATGAAGTGCGTTCTGTCTGAGCGCAAGGAGCATGACGGTGAGCATGTATTGGCTGAACGAACCACCACATTGGACGTTTGAATCAATCCCAACAATTAAAGCTGACGACAGCGAACGCCAGTGACTTCTGGCGTGTCACCCATTACGGTTTTACTCGAGATTCTGGGCATGTGTACGGTCAGATTGTCTCAGGCGATTTTAGTCTCGAGGTTTGTTTTCGCGCCGATTACACAGCACTTTACGACCAAGCAGGCTTGATGTTGCGGATTTCCGAATTTGTTTGGATCAAAGCTGGCATCGAATACACCGATGGCTTGCAACACTTGGCTTGTGTCGTCACCAACAACCTCAGCGATTGGTCAGTATTGCCGCTCGAGCATCCTCCAGAATGGCTGTACTTACGCTGCACCCGACGCGAAAAAGCGGTGCTGGTACAATATTCAATTGATGGCTCGAGCTGGCAGATGTTGCGCTTATGCCCGTTTGATTCGGCGGATGTTTTCGTTGGGATGATGGCTTGTTCGCCCGAACGTGCTGGCTTAAACGCAGAATTTCGAGCTTTCCATCTTGGATTACCCGTTGGGGAACTTCACGGTTGATATTGAGGTCTGCTGCTCAAGAAACCTGATTTGCAAGGCGAATCCCAACATCGTGAGTTAAAATTTCCACATGATGACACTCGAGCAACAAATTGCAACACTTGCCGAACTGGGGCTGCATTTAAACGAAGGCAGGACTATTGATGATCTGCTTGACTCATTGCCTCGAAAAGACTATGAAGCACAACCTTTTGATTTAATTTTGTTTACGTACGGCATTGAAGTAGAGCGCGAACCTTGGGGACGATTTTTCAGCTCGCAAGTTTGGAATTTTGACACAGAATGTATCTAGGTGGTGTCGTGAGATGATCTCATCCCCCATTTCTTGGAATCACGAAACGCAATAACTCCAACGTCCCCCAGACATGATCCGCAATCCCAGCCGCCATCGCAGGAGTCCGTTGCTGATACACTCGCCGCCCAACAGCTTGC
>JANMUC010000214.1:0-16077 GCA_031391225.1 Deinococcales bacterium | reverse complement strand
TTCTCGAACAGAATCTCGAACATGTTGGTGTAACAGATTCGGACAATCAACCAATGCAGAAGATATTTCAAAAACTTGGTGGGGTTTTACAAGAGGTTCAAATCACGTGGTCATGGTCTTCTGAGCGAATGACGTAAATTGTCGGACTTGAATTTTCAATGCTTGAATTCTCTAAAAATTTGTCTCGAGATCACCAGACGCTGAATCTCAGAAGTCCCCTCGTAAATTTCGGTGATTTTGGCATCGCGGTAATGGCGTTCGACGGGGTAATCACGGCTGTAACCGTTACCACCAAAAATCTGAATGGCTTCTTTGGTGACGAACGTCGCCGTCTCGGAAGCGAACAATTTTGCCATGCTCGCCTCTTTCGCGTAATGTTTCCCCGCATCCCGCAAACTCGCAGCTTTTAACGCCAGCAACCTCGAGGCTTCAATGCGGGTTGCCATGTCCGCGATCTTAAAACTGATGCCCTCAAATTCGCTGATTCTCGAGCCGAATTGTTCGCGCTGCATGGCGTAATCACGGGCAGCTTCAAAAGCGGCACGGGCAATACCAATGGCTTGCATGGCAATACCAATTCGTCCACCGTCTAAACTCGAGAGGGCAATCACCAAGCCTTCGCCAACGCCACCAATGCGGTTGGAATCTGGAACTCGAGCGCCGTCAAATTGCACGGTGGTCGTGTGTGCGGCGTGCAAACCCATTTTCTCTTCGGGCTTGCCAAAACTTAATCCTGGCATTCCTTTCTCGAGCACAAAACAGGTCACGCCTCGAGCGCCCTTGTTTGGAACGCCGTTCGCGTCATCGGTTCGTGCCATGACCAAGTACGTGTCGGCTTGCCCACCGCTGGTAATCCAAACCTTCTGACCCTCGAGAATCCAATCGTTGCCGTCGCGTGTGGCTTTGGTTCGCAAGCTTGCCGCGTCCGAACCCGAGTTGGCTTCGGTCAAACAAAATGCGCCCAACTTCTCGCCTTTTGCGAGAGGCTCGAGAACCCTTTTTTGCTGCTCGAGTGTGCCGTACTTCAAAAGCATTTGCTGCGGTAAACCATTGGTAACGCTGACAATCACGCCCACACTGGCATCTGCGGCACTGATCTCCTCGAGGCACAGGGCATACGTCACGCAATCCAAACCCGACCCGCCCAGTTCCTCGGGAATCATCGCGCCCAACAAACCAATCTTGGCAAGCGCTTGCAATTGCTCCCAAGGAAATTCGCTCGAGCGGTCATATTGCGCCGCCAAAGGCGCAATTTCGGATTTGCAAAAATCACGAACCATCTCGAGAATCGCAGTTTGGTCAGTATTGAGTGAAAACATGATAATGAATTTTAACGTAACTTCGCACGGTCATGCGTCCTCGAGAATCTAGTTGTACTGGTAAAAACCGCGTTTGGATTTGCGTCCCAACAACCCCGCTTGCACCATCTTTCGCAGCAACGGCGATGGGCGGTATTTGTCGTCACCCAAGCCTTCATGCAGCACTTCCATGATCGCCAAACAGGTATCCAAGCCAATAAAATCGGCTAGCGTGAGTGGACCCATCGGATGATTCATACCGAGTTTCATGATCTGATCTATGGCTTCGGGTTCGGCAACGCCTTCCATCACGCATTGAATGGCTTCGTTCAGCATTGGCATGAGGATGCGATTGCTGACAAAACCAGGAAAATCATTGCATTGCACTGGTGTTTTGCCCATTTTTTTGGCGGTCTCGAGGGTGAACTCGAGCGTCGCATCTGAAGTCGAATACCCGCGAATCACTTCAACCAACGCCATCAGCGGCACGGGATTCATAAAGTGCATTCCAATAAATTGTGCGGGACGCCCTGAAGCCGTGGCAAGTTCCGTAATCGGGATGCTCGAGGTGTTGCTGGCAAGAATCCCGCTTGGTTTGACAATCCGTCCAAGGTGCTGGAACAACTCGAGTTTTAAATTCTTATTCTCGAGAATCGCCTCAACCACCAGATCGCAATCCGCAAAATTCTCGAACGAGGTGGTGTATTGAATTCTGCTCAGTGCTGCGTTGCGATCATCAAGCTCGAGTTTGCCTTTTTCGACGAATTTATCCAAACTTTTTTCAATGATGCCTTTTCCGCGCTCGAGGAAACGATCTTCAACATCGCGCAGCACAACCTCAAACCCGCTCGAGGCTGCCACTTGCGCGATGCCCGCACCCATCTGACCCGCACCGACCACACCAAATTTCATCATGAACCCAGATTACGCCAAGGCTGTTAACATGCCAAGCACGCTGTCCAACTCGAGCGCTGCGCCACCGACCAAAGCGCCGTCCACATTGCTGCGGGCGCACAAGGCTTTAATGTTGTCAGGTTTGACGCTGCCACCATACAAAATTCGGATATGTGCCGATTTCGCGCCGTATTTGCCGTCCAAGAATGCCCGAATTGCGTTACCCATGTTCTCGGCATCGTCTGGCGTGGCGGTTTTGCCCGTGCCAATCGCCCAGATTGGTTCGTAAGCAATCACCAAAGAATCATCAGAACTTACCTCAACACCGTTCAGCGCCACCTCGAGTTGCCCCACCGTATAGGATTCTGCGTTTCCAGCTTCACGAACCTCGAGCTTCTCGCCCACGCACAAAATTGGGGTTAAACCCACGGCTTGCGTTGCTTTGACTTTCGCATTTGCAATTACGTCCGTTTCACCGTGGTACTCGCGGCGTTCACTGTGACCAATCACCGCGAATTTGCAGCCCAACTCGAGCAACCAAGCGGCGGCAGTTTCACCCGTGAACGCGCCCTTGCTCTGAGCGCTGACGTCTTGCGCCCCAAACGCCACACTTGAGCCAGAAAGTACACTTGAAACGGCGTTCAAGCTGATAGTGGGCGACATGACCGCCAAATCTGCGGGCAGAGGAGAGGGCAGTTTCTCGAGCAGCGATTTGCTCCAATTTAGGGCTTCGGCAGGTCCTTTTTGCAATTTCCAATTTAAGGCGAGCAGTGGTTTCATAATGTCCTCCAATAAACGTTTTATTGTACCCGACGAGAGGAAAGGCGTGCAAACTTGGAATCTCGAGTTTTCAATGACGCTTGAAGAGATTTATGAAGATGTGAAGCTCGAGAAGGAATAAAAAATTTGTGAGACAGCTTTCATCGTGGGTTTGATATGGTTTTTGCAGCGTGAAGAATCAACCCAGCAAATTCGCTATTTTTACCTATGGCTATTTGCTCATTGCATTTGTCTGCATTTGTGTTTTTGCGCTGCTACCAACTGGTGGACGTGATCCTGGCGTGGAATTTTGCGTTTATGGATTGTTGTTTTTGGGTTTGGTTGTTTTGATCCCGTGGTCTTTTGTTCGGATTTTCCGAGAATATGAAACTCGAGGTTTTGCGTCAGGAATTCTTTTTTTGCTGTTCTGGTTTCTGTTTTATTCCTGCCTCAAATTTACGAATTACCTCAAACGCTGAAATTTCTTATAGCTCAAAATATGTACCAAGAAGTTGCAAACCTTGTAGTTCAAGGTGGTTTAAAAAATCTACACCAGCCAGATTCGGGTTTTGATGATGTGATTGCTCCTTTGAAATATTGGTACATTGGCGGCGGAAAAGCAGAACGTATCAGCCTTTTTTGGTCTAATGACCCTACACTTATGTTTTTTGAAGAATCCAGTTTCCTTTTTGGATCGTATGGATTTTTGTACAGTTCAGACGGCACTTATCCAGAGCGGCTTTGGAGAGGTAGATTACAAGAAATTCGGTTGGACTTACAATTCAAAAAAATAGCCAAAAACTGGTTTTATGGTTCTATTCATTACAACGATTAATACATATCGAGAACGGCAGGGCGCAGCAAGCAGCGCCCCTACGGCTAGAATTCAAAATTATGAAATTCAATCCTGAAAAACATCATCGAAAATCCACGCGATTGAAAAATTACGACTACTCGAGTTTGGGCGCGTATTTTGTTACGATTTGCGCGTTTCAACGAGAATGTATTTTTGGGGAAATCATCAGTGGCGAAATGATTCTCTCGAGCGCTGGAGAACGCACGCTCGAGGTTTGGGAAGGATTACCCTCAAGATTTCCAACGGTTGAATTGGATGCGTTTGTCATCATGCCAAATCATGTTCATGGTGTGATTTGTTTGACAGGTGAAGGTTTAGAAAAAGTTACAATCGCAAGCGTTTTACGGGCTTTCAAATCTTTAAGTGCTCGAGCGATCAATCAAGAATTGGGACGCGCTGAACGACCTGCATGGCAGAAAAGATTTTGGGATCGTATTGTTCGGAATGAAGCCGAACTTGAGCGAATTCGTACCTACATTTTAAACAATCCGCTATCTTGGTCAGAAGACGAAGAAAACCCAAACAACACAACAATGTAGGGGCGCTGCTTGCTGCGCCCGCCAGAAAACTCTCAATTTCAGATTTCAATACGTCAATATGCCCATGTCTGCCCAGCACAACTCGAGTTAGACTTATGTATTCATGATTGAAGTTGCCAACCTCGAGAAGCATTACACGGTGAATGAAAAAGAACCTGGCATTGCAGGTAGTTTAAGATCGTTTTTTAGTCGCAAAACCAAAACGGTAAAAGCCGTTGATGGCGTCAGTTTTAAGATTGAAGCGGGTGAGATGGTTGGGTTTTTGGGCGCGAACGGCGCGGGCAAAACCACAACCTTAAAAATGCTGGCTGGTTTGCTGCACCCGACGGCTGGCATGGCAAAAGTCGCGGGTTTCACACCGTTTGAACGTCGCTCGAGTTTTTTAAAAACCATTACGCTGGTGATGGGGCAAAAGCAGCAGTTATTGTGGGATTTACCCGCGTTGGACAGTTTTTTGGTCAACCAAGCGATTTACGAAATTCCCGATCTCGAGTACCGCGCGACCATGAAAGAATTTATCGAATTGCTGGATTTGGATGGAATTTTAAAGAAACAAGTGCGCAAATTATCACTTGGCGAACGTATGAAGTGCGAACTCGCGGCGGCATTGTTGCACCGTCCGAAAGTTCTTTTTTTGGACGAACCAACCATTGGTTTAGATGTCAACATGCAAGTCCGAATTCGGGAATTTGTCGCGGCGTACAACCAACGCTTTAACGCCACCGTCATTCTGACCTCGCATTACATGGCAGACGTGACCGCACTGTGCAAACGCATTGTCGTGGTGGACAAAGGGCATATTATTTTTGATGGTGACCTTTCGGCGCTGATCGAACGCAGCAGTCCCGCCAAAATCGTCAAGCTCGAGCTTTCCAAAATTGTCCCTCGAGAAATTCTTGAATCTTACGCACCTGTCAAAAGTTTGGACGGTTTGTTTGCCGAACTTCTTGTGCCGCGCCTCGAGACAAGCAAAGTCGCTGGACGGTTACTCTCAGAACTTCCCGTGGCTGATGTGACGATTCAAGACCCTGATATTGAAGAAATCATTGGCGAATTGTTTCAAAGCCAAAAGGTGAAACCATGAAACTTGAAGCTAAAATCCAAATGGGTTTACTCGAAAACCTCTGGCGTAAATCCAAAACCATGTTCGCGCTGTGGTTCGCGCACATGACTGTATACCGTGCCGAAATTTTTATTTGGATGCTAAGCGGCGTTGTGCCCTTAATCATGATGAGCGTCTGGATTGGTAAAGCCAGCGCGAACGGTGGGACGCTCGAGAATTTTAATGCCGCCAGTTTCGCCGCGTACTTTCTGGCAGCTTGGGTGTCACAACAGTTAACGGTTGCGTGGGTTGCCTGGGAAATGAATTTTCAAATTCGTCAGGGTGAACTTTCCTCTAAGCTCCTTCGTCCAATTGACCCGCTTTGGGAGCATATTTTCAGGCATTTTACCGAACGTTTTGTGCGCGGACCTTTTATTTTGGTGGTGGTCATTGCTGGAACGTTTATTGTACCGGGCACAAAACTAACTCCCGATCTCTGGCATGTGCTCGAGTTTTTACTGGTGATTAATTTGGCATTTCTGATGCGGTTTTTAATTCAGTACTGCATTGGCACGCTGTGCTTCTGGTTCGAGAACGCCACCGCATTTGACGAATTCTTGTACGTGTTGCAAACGTTTCTGGCTGGTGGTTTTGCCCCGCTCGAGTTTTATCCGCCCGCTATCAGGGCTGTTGTCGAATGGACACCATTTCCTTACATGGTTTATTACCCTGCAAAAATTTTAACGGGCACGTTATCATCCTCTGAGACGTTGCGCGTCATGCTGATAACCCTGGCTTGGGTGCTGGCTTTTGGTGTTTTGCGCAGTATTTTATGGCGTTTTGGCATCAAAAAATACGGTGCTGTGGGCGCATGAGCCGTTACTGGCAACTGATTAAAATTTTTTACGGCGCGAGCATCGCCGTGCAACTCGAATACCGTGTTAATTTTGTGGTCAACCTGATCGGCTCTTTGTTGACCGCCGTCGGTAGCCTGTTCGGACTGTCAATCTTAATTGCTGGCGGCTCGAGTCTGGGTGGTTGGAATCAAACCGAAGCCATCGTGATTGTGGGCGTGTTCACGCTCATGGAAGGTTTTATGGGCGTTTTCTTATACCCAAATCTCAATAAAATTGGTGAAGGTGTCCGTACTGGCAGCATGGATTTCACGCTTTTAAAACCGCTCGACGCACAATTTTTAATCTCGAGCCGCGATGTGAACATTTTACGGGTTGCCGATTTACTGATTGGCGTGGGTTTAATCGTGTACGCCAGTCTTCAACTCGCTAGCGTTCAAGCGCCTGGGGTGTTTGTTGCGGTTTTGCTGATTCTGGCTGGTTTCGCTTCGATCTATTCGATTTGGTTTATGCTTTGCACCACGGCTTTTTGGTGGGTTGGTGTCGAAAACATTACCGAATTGTTCTGGGGATTTTTTCGGGCTGGGCAATTTCCCGTGACCGCCTTCCCAGGTTGGGGACGAATCTTATTTACCTTCGTGATCCCCGTGGCGTTCATCACCACCGTTCCCGCAGAAGCCCTGATTGGACGCGGCAAACTCGAGACAGCGCTTGGCGCTTTGGGTGTGGCAGTGTTGTTACTGATTGTCTCGAGGTTGTTCTGGAAGTTCGCGCTCAGGAATTATACGAGCGCGAGTTCATGACGGCGCTAACCCTGACGTACTCATCTCATCCTCGAGCCATTAACACATTTTAAACTCGAGCCATGAAAATACTGGCGACGTTGCTGTTCATGCTTGGGGTTACGGTTGCAGCCAGCTCACTCGAGGATGCAAAAGCGTTATTCTCAAAGGGTCAATTTGTTGAAACCACCAAAATCGCAATCAGCCTAGCAAGCAGTGACGGTTACGCCTTGGCTGCCCGAAGCATGTTCGAGCTTTCTTATTTGCAACCCCAGGAAATGCGTTTATCAACGCTCGAGCAGGGAGAGCAGTACGCACAAAAAGCCGTAAAGCTTGATGCTCAAAATGCCGATGGCTACTTTGGCTTGGGCGCAACCGCTGGGCAGATCGCTTACTTGCGTGGCGCGGCGTATGCTTTCGCTTCGGGCGCGGCTGTCACCGCACGCGAGAATTTTGAGAAAGCCATTGCACTTGACCCAAAGCACACGCCTGCGATGGTCGCGCTGGGTTCGTGGCATGCCGAGATTGTCTCTCGAGGGGTTGGGTTTTTGTACGGCGGGAAACTAGAGCGGGTCTTTTCGTTGTTCGAGACTGCCCTTCAAATTGCCCCAAAGTCAATTGCAGTGCGTTTCAATTATGCCAAATCCATGCTTAAGCTTGATGCCCAAAAGTACCGTGACCAAGCCAAAGCCCAACTCGAGTTTGCTGTGAAACTTGAAGCAAACAATTTTCTCGAGAAGCGGGCTTTGGACAATGCCAAATCCATGCTGGCAAGTTTGAAATGAATTTGGAGTTGCGCTCTTCGTTGCTCAAGATGCTTAAAGCAGACATTACTGCCCGTCAGGAATTGGGGATTCCAGTCAATCCCGACAAACGTGCAGCCTTACTCGAGATGGATCGAATTCACACCGCACAAGTGAAAATTTGGTTTCTCGAGCATGGTTGGTTGACCACTGATCTGGTGGGTGAAGATGGCGCAGAAGCGTTTTTTATCTTGGTGCAACACGCCGATCAAGATCGTGCGTTTCAAAATGCGGCACTGGAAAAACTCGAGCTTGCAGTAAAAACCAGAACCGCCAAACCTGAATTCTTAGCATTTTTAACAGACCGTTTGCGGATTGCAAAAGGGTTGCCTCAAGTTTACGGAACACAAATGCGGGTTGTGAATGACAAACTCGAGCCATTTGAGATTGAAGATGTTGAGCTTTTAGACACCCGTCGCTCGAGTTTAGGGCTAGAGTCTTTTGAAGTATATTTGGAGCAGTTTTAATCCTGAAATTTAAGCCGTCATTTCTTGATGCTTGAGCGCCGCGACTCTGACCAGTACGCCCATTTTGTGCGGCTGGGCTTGAATGGTGGGTTTAAAACCAAGCTCGAGGATTGCTTCATCGCAGGCGGGTCCAATGCTGGCAATTCGGAGCTTTTCGAGGGCAGTTTTGAAGTCAGTGACCAAACCTAAACTTCTGGCAAAATCCACGGCGTGCCAGAGTTGCACGCCACTGGTCAACAGCAACCACTCAAATTGACCCGCAATCACACCATGCACGGCTTGCTCGAGCGGCGCGGTGTTTTCGGGCAATGCCCAACGGTAAACGGGCAGCAAATGAACGCTTGCGCCAAGCTTCTTGAGGGCGGTTACGAATTCTTTTGGCGTGTCCTCGCCAAATTCAGCAATCCAAATTTTTCGATTCTCGAGGTTGCCAATGTTCTTGTAATACTCGAGCACTTCATGCCAGGTGTGCGGTTCGCTGACCAGCGTTCCAGTCAGTTCATGTTCGCGCAAGACCGCCACGGCTTTGTTACTGCGCAATACCAAATTGACGTCTTTGAGTGCGGCAATAGTTTCGGGCAACAATTGGCGCAACAAAAATTTTGTGCCGACACCAGTCATGCAAACCAAATCCGTCACGGTTTTTTGAATAAGCGCATCACTAAACTCGAGCAGCTCAGCATTATGCTCGAGCGGCACTTCACGAATGCTGGGCGCAACCGTGGCAAGTCCACCAAAACTCTCAATCAGGGTTTGCATGTCGCTGGCACGACGGCTCTCGAGTGCGAGAACTGAAGCGCCATTAAAGTTTGCTGGAGTTGTCATGATGCCAGTTTACAGTGTGCCAACAAAAACACGTCCAGCCTCGAGCTTGACGTTAAAAACCCGTAAAAACACGCTCGGGTCATCAAAACTTTGCCCAGTCTCGAGATCAAAAGTATTCTTGAGAATCGGTGATGCAATCTTGTAGATATCGCGTCCGTCTCGTTTGGTGCTGCCAAAAATACCTCTGGACATGACGTTGGCTTTGGAAAAAGGATCAAAATTGGAAACTGCAAAAAGCTTGTCCTCTCGAGTGCGAAAAACCGCAACTTGAGTGTTTTCGACCAGAGCATTGACGCCGCCAGCGACGGGGATTTGCTCGAGCTTGCATATGTCTGTCCAGGTGGTTTCGAGTGGTTTTGCTGCGAGTGCTGTTGGCATGGGTGCTCCTTTTGAATTGCTCGAGCTTGGGGCGTTAATCAAATGAAACTGGTACTTTCTCCACCCTCATCCCCGACCCTTCTCCCGCAAGCGGGAGAAGGGAGCTTTATTCAATTCTTGATAAATGGGTACTTTTTTGATTCTTAGGTTTTGTAGGGGTGAACCTTGTGTTCACCCTTGCTCACGGTGATTTTCATAACGTGTAAAGGAAATTCCTCGAGTTTTGCCGTTGAATTTTAATCGTTACCAATGTTCAACATCGGTAGCGCCTCGAGCCTTTCAAAATCGTAAATCGGGCGGTGCTGATCGCGGTCTTTGACGAACACAATGTTGTCGTCTTGGAGGTCGGAATTGATAAAATGCTTGAAGGTCGCCATTTTTTCTGGATTCTCGAGCGTGGCAGCCCATTCGCATTGGTAATTCTTGACGTGGTTTTCCATGTCGGCTTCCAACTCGGCGCATATTCCGAGTGAATCCTCGAGAATGACTTGTTTGAGGTATTCGATCCCGCCTGGCATTTTCTCGAGCCAAACGCTGGTGCGTTGCAGTCGGTCTGCGGTGCGGATGTAAAACATTAAAAAGCGGTCAATGTAGCGAATCAATGTGGCATCGTCGAGGTCGCTGGCGAATAAATCGGCGTGACGGGGTTTCATGCCGCCGTTGCCGCAAACGAACAGATTGTAACCGCGTTCGGTGGCGATAATGCCAAAGTCTTTGCTTTGGGCTTCGGCGCATTCTCGGGTACAACCTGACACGGCAGATTTCAGTTTATGCGGGGCGCGTAAACCTTTGTACCGATTCTCGAGCAACACTGCCATTGCGGTGCTGTCTTGAACGCCGTAACGACACCAGGTACTGCCAACGCAACTTTTGACGGTACGCAGGGCTTTGCCGTAAGCATGACCACTTTCAAAACCTGCGGCGATCAATTCTTGCCAGATGTACGGCAGTTGCTCGAGCCTCGCGCCGAACATGTCCACCCGTTGCCCACCGGTCAGTTTGGTGTACAAGCCGTATTTTTTGGCAACACTGCCGACGGCGATCAAACCCTCTGGTGTGACTTCACCGCCCGCCATGCGCGGTACGACGCTGTATGTGCCGTCGCGCTGCATGTTCGCCAGGAATCGGTCATTGGTGTCTTGCAAGACCGCCAGACCGTCTTTCAGAACGTATTCCTCGTACAGGCTGGCAAGAATGCTGGCAACGGCAGGTTTGCAAACTTCGCAACCCTCACCGTGTCCGTGATGCTCGAGCACCTGGTCAAAATTTTGGTATTGACGCACCCGAATAATGTCATAAAGTTCCTGTCTCGAGTATTCAAAATGTTCGCAAACGTAATTGTTGACGGTTTGACCCATTGCCACCAGTTCGGCATTGAGCACGTCTTTGCAGAGCGCCGCGCAACCGCCGCAACCCGTGCAGGCTTTGGTGGCAGTTTTGATGCCAGCCAAATCACTTGCGCCGTCACGAATGGCAGTTACAATTGCGCCCTTGGAAACATTCTCGCAGGAGCAGATCATGGCGCTATCGGGCACTGCGGCTTTGACTCGAGTACCGTCGAAACTTGGCACGATCAATTCGGCGGGATTGCTCAGGACAGTGTTGGCTTGAACTTGGGCAACCAACATGCCGTAATCACTGGTATCACCAACCAGCACGCCACCGAGCAACTTTGTGCCGTCGCTCGAGAGGACAATCTTTTTGTACGAGCCTTTAATGGGATCAATGAAACTCATCTCTTCTGCGCCTGGTGTCTTGGCGAACGAATCACCAAACGAGGCGACATCGACGCCCAAAAGTTTGAGTTTGGTGCTGAGGTCAGCGCCTTCAAAGCGTTGCTCGCCGCCCGTGAGAACATCAGCTAAAACCCTTGCCATCGTATAACCTGGTGCGACCAGACCGTAAATCCGTCCAGAGTGCAGGGCGCACTCGCCAATGGCGTAAACGCTGGGGTCGCTGGTGCGGCAGGAATCGTTGATGACAATGCCGCCGCGTTCGCCAACTTCAATTCCCGAAGCTCGAGCCAGTTCGTCTCGGGGGCGAATGCCCGCACTGAAGACCACCATGTCAGTCTCGAGCGTTTGACCGTCGGCAAATTTTAGTCCTGCGACGTTGCCAGAGTCATCTGCGTCAAAAATACATTCGGTGCTTTTGGCAACGTGAACGCCAATACCCATGTCTTCAATTTTGCGCTTGAGCATTTTGCCGCCCGCTTCGTCCACTTGCACGGGCATCAAACGCGGGGCAAATTCGACGACGTGTGCGGTCAGTCCAAGGTTTTTCAGCGCACCCGCCGCCTCGAGTCCGAGCAGCCCGCCGCCGATGACCACGCCGATTTTGCTGGTCTGGCTGTAATTACGGATTTTGTCCAAATCCTCGAGGGTGCGGTAAACAAAAACGCCGTTCAGGTCTTTGCCTGGAACGGGCGGCACAAACGGAAAAGAACCCGTGGCAAGCACCAGAATATCGTAAGGAAAACGCTGATCGCCAACGTAAACGTTTTTGGTTTCACGGTCAATGCTGCTGGCTTTGCCCCAGGCAACTTTGACGCCCCAGGCTTCGTAATCGGCGGTGCGTCCAAGGCTTAAATCTGGGGCGGGCATCTCGAAGTACGAACTGAGGTGAACACGGTCATACGCCAGGTGCGCTTCCTCGTTGATGATCGTGATGTCAAAATGCTGCCCCGATCCCATTAAGGACTCGAGGAACTTGTGTCCGACCATGCCGTTGCCGATCACAACGATTGCTTGATGAGCCATTTTGTTCCCTCCCGTCACACGCAAATCGTGACTTTGGATACATGTTAGACAAATTTTTGCAAACTGTCAATTAAAATATGAACAAGTGTAACTTTCTGATGTACATCTCAAAATTGGATTTTGCATCTTTTGTATTCTCGAGATTCCTTGAAATTTTCTCGAGAATACAGATATTGAACGCTATTCAAGCTTAATTTTGGGTTTTTATCTTAACTTCAAGTAATTTGGAGTCAAAAATAGGTCTCAATTTTCAAACTTTGCATTTGCAATCTGTGCATCAATTTATGAACATAGTGCAAGTTTTTGCTTGACACTTTGCAATTGTTGATTTAGATTGACGCTCGAGAAGGTTGTTTGTATACCAAATCACAAAAACCTCGGTGTATGCCGTTTCAGACAAGGAAAAACGATCATGACCTCGAATTTGCGCACACCAAAACCCAATCCAGGTCAAGCGTGACTGCCGCTTTGCTCGAGGGTTCTCCAGTGGCGGCGCAAACTGCCTTAACCACCCGTACCACTTGCCCTTACTGTGCGGTGCAATGCAGTTTTGACATCGCCATTCAAACGGGTGCAGCAGTTGCCATGAAACCCACCAAAGATTGCCCCGTGGCGGGCGGTTCGGTCTGCAAAAAAGGTTTAAACGCGCTCGAGTTGGTCAATCATCCAGACCGCCTGTTAACGCCACTGGTGCGCAAGAACGGAATCCTCGAGCCTGCGACTTGGGAAGAGGCTTTAACCAAAGTTGTGGACGGCATGAAATCGGTTCGGGCGGCACACGGCTCGAACGCTTATGGCGTGTTTGGCGGCGGCAGCCTCAGCAACGAACATGTGTATTTGCTGTCCAAATTTGCACGGGTTGCCATGCAGACCGCCAACATTGATTACAACGGACGCTTTTGCATGAGCAGCGCCGCTGGTGCAATGCGAGCCGTCTACGGCATGGATCGCGGCTTGCCGTTTCCGCTCGAGAAACTGATTGAAAAAGACTGCATCGTGCTGTGGGGCGCGAACCTTGCCGAAACCTTGCCGCCCGTTTCGCAGTACATTTTAAGAGCCAGAAAAGCGGGTGCGCCAATCATCGTGATTGATCCGCGTCCAACCCGCACCTCGAGCCTGGCGACCCATTATTTACCTGTGAAGCCTGGGGGCGATTTGGCGCTTGCCTTGGCGATGCTGCACGTCATTATCGACGAAGCCCGCGAACGTTGGGCATTCCTCGAGAAGCGCACGGTGGGCTGGGAAAAAGTCATGAAATCCGTGGTCGATTGCACCCCAGAATGGGCGAGCGAAAAGTGCGGACTGGATGCCAAAATGATTCGTGATACGGCACGCTTGATGGCTCGAGCCGTCAGTGCGCCCGATGCGAAATTTGGCGGTCTTGTGATTCTCTCTGGGCGTGGACCCGAGCAGCAATCCAAAGGCGTGGACACGATCAAGGCAATCATCAATCTGGCACTCAGTTTGGGCGGAATTTACGCGCCATTAACAGGTCAAGGCAATGGTCAAGGTGGACGCGAACACGGGCAGAAAGCCGATCAGCTCCCAGGCTACAGAAGTATCCAAGACCCGCTCGCTCGAGGTTATTTTGCCGCACATTGGGGCATCGACGAAGATGATCTTCCAGGCAAGGGTTTAAGCGCCCAAGAATTGCTCGAGGCGTGCGGAGGGAGCGTTAAAGGTTTGTTTGTGATTGGCTCGAACGTGGTGGTTAGCGCTCCCGATGCAGGGAAACTCGAGGAACGCCTAAAAAAACTCGAGCATCTGGTGGTTGTGGATTTCTTTTTATCCGAAACCGCCGCACTTGCCGAAGTGGTGCTGCCAGGGTCAATGTGGCTCGAGACGGACGGCACGATGACCAACCTTGAAGGGCGCGTCTTGCGTCGTCGTAAAGTCCAGGACACCCCAGGCGAGGCGCGAGAAGATTGGAAAATCTTGTGCGAAATTGGCGCGAGGCTCGGGCATTCAGAAAAATTCTTGTATCAAAATGTTGAAGAAATCTTCGATGATCTCGCCACTGCCACCAGGGGTGCGCCAGCCGATTATTCGGGTTTGACTTACGAGAAAATCGGCACACGCGGCGTATTTTGGCCCTGCCCGCACCCAAACCATCCGGGCACACCAGAACCGTTCGCCAAATTTTTCGCCCACCAAGACGGACGGGCGCATTTGGCAGTTGTGAAATACCGTGACAGTGCGGAAATGCCGAGCCTCGAGTACCCGCTGTTCTTGACCACTGGGCGCGATGTCAACCATTACCAAAGTGGCACGCAAACGCGGCGCAGCAGTTTAAACACCAAAAGCCCGCACGCGTTGGCGCAAATGCACCCGAGCCTTGCGGCGCAACACAACCTCGAGAATGGTGCAGCCGTCAAGCTCGAGACAAAACGTGGCGTGGGCAACTTTAAGGTTTTGTACGACGAGAAAATGCGAGCCGATACCGTGTTCGTTTCGTTTCATTACGCGGGCGCAGAAGCCGTCAACCGTTTGACTTCAACTGCGCTCGATCCGGTCTCGAGAATGCCAGAATTTAAGGTTTGTGCCGTAAAAATCGCTGTTCCGTCGTAGGGGATGGTTTCAAACCATCCCCTACATGAAAATTCGGAGGTTTTAAGAATGCAAAACGAGAACACCGCCACCATCCTCGAGAATCGCCAAGCCAATACGGTCTTGGTCATTTCGACCACCGCGTTTACCCTGATGTTCGCGGTCTGGTTGATGTTTGGTGTGCTCGGCATTCCAATTCGTAAAGAACTCGGACTGGATGACACCCAACTGGCTTGGTTGAGTGCCGTGGCGATTCTAAATGGCGCAATTTGGCGGCTTGGTTTTGGCATTCTGACAGATCGTCTTGGTGGTCGTGTGGTCATGACCGGAATGTTGCTGGTCAGCGCGATTCCAACCTTCTTGATTTCGCAGGCACACTCGTACCCACAATTGCTAATTTACGCTTTTCTGGCAGGTATCGCGGGCAACTCGTTTTCAGTTGGTGCGGCTTGGAACAGCGCTTGGTTTACCAAATCCAAACAAGGCTTTGCGCTGGGTGTCTTCGGTGCTGGCAACGTCGGCGCGAGCGTCACCAAACTCTTCGGACCTGCACTGATTGCCATTGTCCCAGCCTCGAGCGCCCTGATTCCTGGAGGTTGGCGTTTTGTACCGTTTATTTACGCGATTTTGCTGGTCATCATGGCAGCCGTCACTTGGTTTGGCACGCCCAAACTCGATAAACGCCCAGGGCAGGGACGCAGCTTACGCGAGATGCTCGAGCCGCTAAAAAATGTTCGTGTTTGGCGTTTTAGTTTGTATTACGTGATCGTCTTCGGGGCTTACGTTGCACTCGCGGCATGGTTACCCAAGTATTACGTGGATGTCTTCAAACTCGAGCTTCACAATGCCGCACTGCTGACCGCGCTTTTTATTTTTCCAGCCAGCTTGTTGCGCCCCGTCGGCGGTGCGCTCGCCGATAAATACGGCGCTCGTTACCTGATGTACCTGACGTTTCTGGTCATGATGGCTGCCACACTGCCGCTCGGTTTGATTTCGAGCAACGCCCTTGGCTTGTGGGGCTTTACGGCATTGCTCGTCATGGTTGGCGTGGCAATGGGCGTGGGTAAAGCCAGCGTTTTCAAGTACATTCCCGAATACTTTCCAAAGGATGTTGGCGCGGTTGGTGGTCTGGTCGGCGCACTGGGCGCACTTGGCGGATTCTTTTTGCCGCCGTTATTCGCTGCCGTCAAAGCCTGGACTGGCGCACCCCAGAGCGTGTTCTTCATTTTGTTCTTGATTACTCTCGCCAGCATGGCATGGTTGCACACCACCGT
>JANMUC010000175.1:0-11497 GCA_031391225.1 Deinococcales bacterium | reverse complement strand
GCAAGCTTGGGAGTGGTTGCCTGGTACGGATGCCGTGGTGCTCGATTGGATGTTGCCCGACCAACCTGGTTTGGTCTGGCTCAAACGCCTTCGGGAAAGCAATTTTGCCAGCATTCCAGTGCTGATGCTGACCGCTCGAGCCAGCGAGGTTGATCGGGTCGAAGGTTTGGATTCTGGCGCAGACGATTACCTGACCAAGCCGTTCAGCTCGTCGGAATTGATCGCTCGAGTTCGGGCGTTGTTGCGCCGCACTAAACCTCAACAAACGGCTGTGAGAAACGGCTTGCTCGAGATTCGTACCGCTGATGCCGAAGCGTTTTTGGACGGCGCGAAACTCGAGTTGACGCGGCGCGAATTTGATTTGCTCGGTTTTTTGGCTGCCAACGTCGGACGGGTTTTTTCGCGTCAGGAATTACTGGATAAAGTCTGGGGCTTGGATTTTGATGGCACGGAACGCACCGTCGATCAGCACATCACGCAATTGCGCCAGCGTTTGCATGAAACGCTCAATCAGCCAAAATTTCTCGAGACGGTGCGCGGTAAGGGCTACCGAATGCGGGTTCAAGTATGAGTTTGGACGCCAGCCTGGACTTTGTACGCGATGCTGTACTGGTTTTTGAACGAGGCGAGTTGCGTTTTTTAAATACCGTTGCCAGTGAGCTTTTCGGCATCAAACTCGAGCATTTTCGCAGTTTTCGCGCCATTGAAGTGCTGCGCAATTACAAACTCGAGCAATTGCTGTTAACCGGCGGCGAAACCGAACTTGAGTTGGCGGGAAAAACCTTGCTGGTTCGAGCCAACGCGGGCACCTTGATTCTGGAAGACGTGACCTTTATTCGGCAACGCGAACGCGAACTCCGTGAGGTCATGGCGGTGCTCTCGCACGAGTTTCGCACGCCGGTCACGGCGGTCAAGGGGTTGCTCGAGGCGTTGCTGGTGATGGAAACCAACCCCAGCAGCGCCGTATTAGACACCCGCAAGCGTTTTTTAGAACTCAGCTTGCTCGAGATTGAACGCCTGGTGCGCCTGAGCGAAGATTTAACGGTTGGTTTTCGTCCGCAAGCCGAACGGACGTTTGTGCTGTCTGAGGTGATTGAACGGGTAGTGCGGTTAACTTTTGAAGAATTCGAGCGGCGCGGCGTGAGGGTCAGCATTTCAGGTGAAAACCTTCTGGTGCGTTGCGACCCCGACAAACTTGTTCAAGCCCTCTTAAACTTGCTCGAGAACGCTGCCCGTCACGGTCCAAACCCTGGCGAAATTCACTTGGCAGCCAATCTCGAGAATCATTTTGTGTTGTTAAAAGTCACCGATTTTGGGCGGCAGCTCGAGAATTACCAGAATATTTTTGATGCTAAAAAACGCGGCGCTGACTCGAGCGGTTCGGGCATGGGGTTGTACATTCTGAAAACCATTGTTCAAGCGTGGGGCGGCAATGCGTGGGGACGGTTCACGGGTGCTGGAAATGAATTTGGTTTTTCTGTACCCAGTCCAAATTAGTTTTCAATTGAACCTAATAATCTAAATCCTCGGTATTTTGATAAGTGCCTGGTATTTCTGCGGGTGCAGCAAGCGACCCAAGCCCGCTAGGTGCTGCCCTAAGGGTCAAGAAGCAGCGCCCCTACGGTAAAATCATGTCCTGTAGGGGTGAACCTTCTTGATCCCAAAACGCACCTTCGGGCGGGATCGCTTGTGTTCACCCTTGCGGCGTAAAGACATGAACGCATAGTTGAGAAATTGGTGTTCAAGGTTGAGATTGTTTTGCGAGCGATGAGCGGTGGTGTACAGGAATTGTCTCAGACTGGTATCGTTTCCACATATCAAGGAGGCTCACATGACACACCACTCGAGCAGAAGAGAATTTGAATTCCACGTTTCACGTACAGCGCGTGAAGAATACGATTTTGACCTTGATTTATTCGCGAGTTCTGGCAATGTCGTGTTTGCCAATTTTGCGGCGGCACGGGTGTTTGCTGCCAAACTGAATGCCAAAAACCCAGCTCGCGGCGTTCGGGCGGGCGATGTCAACGCCATGGGTTTGATCGACGAGGTCATGCACGCCCTGGTCGAAGAGTATCGTTTGCGTCACAACCCAAAATTGTGGCTCGAGGCGTTGGCGCTCCTCGAAAATCAAATCGGGGCGACCCGCGTCAATGCGGCGCTGCTCGAGTTTGGCAAGCGTTTTCCGCCACTGGCAGTCTTCACCAATGAAATCAAACTCGAGGCTTATCTGGCAGGCACAAGCGGTAATCGTTCAAACCGTGAGGTCATGCTCGAGGAAATGCTGATGCTCTGGCTTGAAAATGCCAACCCAGCCTTCACACCGTTTAGCGACTTGTTTGACGATGCCAGCCTGAAAACCAGTACCGCGTACCCAAGCATCATCTCGAGTTTGGAAACGTTTCTCGAGGCGCAAGCGCCATTCGAATTGGCAGGCGGTTTGAGTCTTTGGAAAACCTTGCGAGCACCAGCCCTCAACCATCCAGGTTCGCTCGAGGAACAACTGAAAATGCTACTTGAGCGTTTCGGCGGGGTGTTTTCGGGCGCTCGAGCCGAACGTTTGGGCAAAATGCGATTGCGGCTCGTCTCGAGTTTAGACCTGATCTCCGAAGAGGGTCGCGGCATCAATGCCATGAATGCCGCTCGAGCGGGTGACGGTTTTGCAGGTGGTTTCGGCGGTCGGGTGGACGTCCGTAAACTTGGTGCGGGCGATCTGGAATATGAACCCGAGAATTTCACGCTAGACCGCGAATGGATGCCGAACCTGGTCTTGATCGCCAAGAACGCTTTTGTCTGGCTCGACCAACTCTCCAAAAAATACCAACGCCACATTGCCACGCTCGACCAAGTGCCAGACGAAGAACTCGAGCTTCTGAGGTCTTACGGCGTGACCGGTTTGTGGTTGATCGGCTTATGGGAACGCAGTTTTGCCAGCAAAGAAATCAAGCAACGCATGGGCAATTCCGACGCGGTTGCCAGCGCCTACAGTTTGTACGATTACAGCACCGCCTCCGACCTTGGCGGCGATGATGCCGTCAACAACTTACGCGCTCGAGCTTGGACTCGCGGCATTCGCTTGGCGTCCGACATGGTTCCCAACCACGTCGGCATTGACGGACGCTGGGTGCTCGAGCATCCAGAATGGTTCATTCAATTGCCCTACAGCCCCTACCCTGGCTACACGTTTAACTTGGGCGATCTCAGCCGTGATCCACATGTCGAAATCAAACTCGAGGATCATTATTACGATCATTCCGACGCGGCGGTGGTCTTTAAACGCACCAACCGTCACACGGGCGAGACGCGTTACATCTATCACGGTAACGACGGCACAGGTTTGCCTTGGAACGACACTGCCCAGCTCGATTACACCCGAGCCGACGTGCGCGAAGCCATCATTCAGACCATTTTGCACGTCGCCAAGCAATTTCCGGTGATTCGTTTCGATGCCGCCATGACGCTGGCGAAAAAACACGTGCAACGCCTCTGGTTTCCCGAACCTGGCAGCAATGAGGGCGTGGCATCTCGAGCCGAATTTGGCATGAGCAAAGCCGATTTTGATGCGCTCGTACCGCTCGAGTTCTGGCGTGAAGTCGTGGACCGATGCGCCGTCGAAGCCCCAGACACGCTGCTCTTAGCCGAGGCATTCTGGATGATGGAAGGTTATTTTGTCCGCACCCTCGGAATGCACCGCGTTTACAACAGCGCCTTCATGAACATGCTGCGCGACGAAAAAAACGGCGAATACCTCGAGATCATCAAAAACACGCTCGAGTTTGAACCCGAAATTTTAAAACGCTTCGTCAATTTCATGAACAATCCCGACGAGAAAACGGCGGCGGAACAATTTGGCAAAAGCGACAAATACTTTGGTGTGGCAACGCTGATGGCAACCTTGCCAGGGCTGCCGATGCTCGGTCACGGGCAAATTGAGGGCTTCACCGAAAAGTACGGCATGGAATACCGCCGCGCGTACTACGACGAAATTCCAGATCAAGGCTTGATCGATTACCATTACAGCCAGATTTTTCCACTCCTCAAAAAACGCTACCTGTTCGCCGATACCCAACACTTTGCGCTGTTTGACTTCGGGCATGAAGTCTACGCCTACAGCAACCGCGTCGGACTCGAGAAAGCCTTGGTGGTGTTTAACAACGCCAACCGCCACGTTTCGGGCGCAATCCACCACGGACAAACGGGACGCCGACAAAAAACCAGTTTGCAACAAGCCCTGGGTGCAAACACCAGCCGTCAACATTTCTTGATTTACCGCGATCTGGTCAGCAACCAAGAATTCATTCGCAACGCCGCCGACATCAACGATCAAGGCTTAAAACTCGAGCTTGGGGCTTACGCCAGGGCTGTGCTGATGGATTGGCGCGAAGTTTTTGATGCGGACGGACGGTATCAAAAAGTCGCGCAAATGCTCGGCGGGCGCGGGGTGTACAGCATCGAACAAGCCACACGCGAATTGTACCTCGAGCCAATTTTGACACCCTGGAATGCCCTGATGAACGCGTCAACGTTTAAAGCTTTGATGGACAAACCGTCCAAACTCTTTTACGGCGAACTCGAGATGAAAGCCAAAGCCCTGACAGACGGCATTGAAATCTTTGCAGGCTCAGATTTGGATGGTACAACCTACGCCAAAACTGTGCGAGCGAACTTCGAGAAACTGAAAAACCCTTCAAACATCACCATCGCCTGGATTCTGACCAAAGGCTTGGCAGCCACGCCCACCCAATCTCGAGTTTGGCTCGACGAATACTTGCTCGCCGCCAGTTGTGAGCGCACCTTTACCGACCTTGGCTCGAGCAACGATGAAGCTTGGAATGCCGTGCAACGCCTGAAATTCTTGGTATCAACCCAAGACAGCCTCAGTAAACCCAGCACGCTTGAGGAGCTTCTGAGTGCCTGGACTGCCGATTCCGACGCCAGCACCGCCCTTGGCATGAACACTTTTGAAGGCACAACCTATCTGGGGCAGGTTCAACTCGAAAAGACCTTAGACGATGCGCTCGAGATTGCCGCATTTTTGGGAACCGAAAAAGAATTGACCAAACTTGCCACCAACCTCAAAAATGACGCGAAAAAAGCGGGGTACAAACTCGAGATGCTGATGAACGTGAAAAAGGTGGCTCGAGTGAAAACGGTTGCTAGCAAAACGGTAAAAACCAAAACTGCCAAATCTCCTACATCGAAAACCGCCAAGACCCTCAGGGCGCAGCAAGCAGCGCCCCTACAAACCCCCACTTCAAAAAAGACTGCGACAAAAGCTTTAAATGAATCCAAAAAAATTGTAAATGTTGCGCCTGACCCAGCACCAAAACCAAAAAAGACCGCAACAAAAACCTTAAGTACCCCCAAACCAGCAAAACCCGTAGAGGCGCTGCTTCTTGACCCTAAAACAGCACCTAGCGGGCTTGGGTCGCTTGCTGCGCCCTCTCCTAGCAAACTCACACCAAAAAAGACCGCAATAAAAACCCCGAGTACACCCAAAACCCCCGATAACCTCGAGCGTATCGAAGGCATTGGACCCAAATTCGCCAGCGCCCTAACAGATGCAGGCATCAAATCGTTTTCTCAATTGAGCAAAGCCAAACCCGTAAAACTCGAGAAAATCTTGACCGAAGCGGGGTTGCGCAAACCCGCCAGTTTAACCACCTGGGCTGAACAGGCAGCGCTTCTTGCCAGTGGTGATGAGGCTGGTTTTATCGCGTTGACAGCGGTTTTGACCGCAGGGCGCAAAAAGTAACGGTAAAATAAGGCACTGATGACCAAAGTTTTAAAAGTCAACCCAGATCAACCCGAATTTGATGCCGTGCTCGAGGCGGCACGCATGATTCAAACGGGTGGTCTGGTCGCATTCCCAACCGAAACCGTGTACGGTTTGGGCGCTCATGGCTTGTCGGCAACGGCGGTCAGAAAAATTTTTGAAGCCAAACGTCGTCCCAGCACCGACCCGTTAATCCTGCATGTTGCCAGTCCGCTCGAGGTTGAAATGCTGACCACCGTCTCGGCAATGCGGGTGCTCGAGCGGCAAATTGATGCACTGTCCGAAAGTTTCTGGCCAGGGGCGTTAACCCTGGTCTTGCCACGCGGTTCGGGCGTGCCGCTCGAGGTGACGGGTGGCGGCAACACGGTGGCGGTGCGCGTGCCATCGCATAAAGTTGCTCAGGCTTTAATTCGTGCGGCTGGAGTGCCAATTGCTGCCCCGAGTGCCAATTTGTTCAGCCGTCCAAGCCCGACCAGTGCTGCCGATGTGCTCGAGGATTTAAAAGACCGTGTTGATATTGTGCTTGATGGTGGTCCAACCGAAATTGGTTTGGAAAGCACGGTGCTCGATCTAACCACTTCCATTCCAACCCTCTTGCGCCCTGGCGGTGTGCCACTCGAAGAACTCGAGCGTGTGTTGGGCGAGGTTGCCTTGCCTGACGAGGTGGTCATGGACATGACTTCGATTGCGCCCTCGCCTGGAATGCAGATCAAACATTACGCCCCTCGAGCCAAAATGGTCTGCTTGATGGGCGCGGTGGGAATGCCGCTTCGGGCTGCCTTGAAAAAAGAAGCCGATGCAATTGTGGCATCGGGGCAGCGTTTGGGGTTGTTGCTCTGTCATTCGTCAATGCTAAGCTTGGAAGGCATCAACGCCGAACGCGTAAATTTGGGTGCGTGTTCAAATCAATGGTTTATTGCATCACAACTTTTTACGGGCTTGCGGGCGCTTGATCGGGCGGGTGTGGATGTGATTTTAACCCACGGTTTTGCCGATACTGGTTTGGGACGCGCGATCAATGACCGCTTGTACCGTGCCAGTGAAGGGCAGGTTGTTCATGTCGAAATGGTGACGGGTCGTCCTGGAAAAACTGTTGCCACCCCCACCGTCGAGGATGACCTTTTGCGGTCTTTGGACGAGGATTTGCTGGGTTAAGGCTTGAATCTCGAGCGAGTATACTCGGACATGCCGGTTTTTAAGGGATTCATCAAAGACGTGAAATATAACGCAAATTTAACATCTATGCTCGAGTCGTATGGATTTGAGCAGTTTGATATTAATGAGACAAAATCGGTGGGCTTGGTGCAAACCTCAAGAGGCACGCTTGCTTTTTCCAAATGGGTTTCACCAAAACCAACAAGAAGCTATCCGTTTGAACGAATCTATAACACCTATAACAATCAGAAAATCATCACCATCATCCCGATTATCAAAGACGAAGGCATCGATGGGGACAGCGATTTTATTTCGTATAAAACATTTTCCTGGATGAGCCTCTTGAATGTTTATGTCATTTTGGCGTATTACTCGAGCGCTTCAAAACGTCCTGGAGTAAAGCGAAAAATAACGAATCAAAAATTTGATGTTGATTTTATCCGTGAGCAAATTGATGCGGTCACGCAATACAAACAGAGCGCTTTGCATTGGAATCGAACGCTTTTAAAAGATCAATTTACCAATATTCTCGGGCTTGCCATTCGGTCTTACCAAGAAATTTCGGTCAAGACGGGAGTTGGCGTTCACGATTATTCAAAACGCTTAAATGATTATCTAAAAGATTTAGAGGCTTACCAAAAAAACTCTTTGGATGCCTCAAGACGTGCCGCTCACCGTGAAACCAGTGTCAACCATGCGCTCGAAATTGTAGATGCCAGTCAAAAATACGTGCTTGAGATTGAAAATTACCTTGGCGGCATCTATTCTTTATCGCCAGATGCCATTGTGCTTGAGGGTGCAACCTGGATTATCCTCGAGTCAAAAAATACCAGCAAAGGAAAGTTGCCTCAACTTTCTGACATCAAAGACGGTTTATTCAAACTGATTTTGTTCTCGAATCTTGATCGTTTGGATTGTAATGATGTTGCGGTTGATTTCAAAACCAGGTTGCAACTGACTGGAAATGGTGTTCAGGGGCAGTTAAAGATGCCTTGCCCTGAAAACGATGTTGAACAATTTTTGCGACACAATACGTTCAGCAAAACACAACAAACAACACTTCATTTGCTCAATCAAGAAGCCCAATCAAACCCAAAACTCGAGATTTTAATTGAAAGCAATGGGGTGAGGTGATGTTGAAATCGCCGCTTCGTTACCCTGGTGGTAAAGCCAAAGTCTTAGACGCAATTCTGGAACGTTTTCCGACGGGTTTTCTCGAGTTCCGAGAGCCTTTTGTTGGTGGTGGAAGCGTTTTTTTGGCGGTGCGACAAAAATTCCCAGAAGTTAACGTTTGGATCAATGACTTAAATCTTGACCTGATTGCTTTTTGGCGAACGGTACAAACAGATTGTATAGCGCTCACAACAGAGGTCAGGCGAATCAAAGACACCGAACTTGATGGACGTCCTTTGTTTGAGCGTTTTCGCTCGAGTTTGTCCGACGATTTAACCCAGTTCGAAAGGGCAGTACGTTTTTTCGTCCTCAACCGCATCAGCTTTTCGGGAACAGTGGACAGTGGCGGTTATTCGGAGCAATCTTTTCAAGGACGCTTTACCCACTCGAGCATTGACCGTGTTCAAGAAATTGCTGGGCTGATGCAGGGTGTCAGGATCACCAATCTGGACTACCGAGAAGTGCTGAACGCAGTTGGGCAAAATGTTTTCGTGTTTCTTGATCCGCCGTACTTTAGTGCCACGAAATCAAAACTTTACGGCAAAAAAGGTGATCTACACGTCGGTTTTGACCATGCTGAATTTGCCCTCGAGATGCAACAATGCCTACATCGTTGGCTAATTACTTATGACGATTGTGCCGAAATCCGCAATGGTTTTGCATTTACTCAGATCGAGGACTTTTCAGTACAGTACGGCATGAACAATTACAAGCAAACCAATGCTGCTCGAGGGGCTGAATTGTTTATTTCAAATCAAACAGTCGCGTCTGTCCAAGACGAATTATTTGCCTTTGTGTGAGCAATTATTCGAGTATCCAAGTTGTTCAACCAGCAAGTCTAAAACCCTGGTCTGTATTGGCGGTCATTGTGATATCACACTTCGTAGGTTTGCCTGTTACATTGCATATTTGAGCTTCCGAAAGAATCAAAAGCACCTCAAGAGTAATTGAGAAGCCGAATCTGATTTAATTTTGAACGTATCGTCTTGAGTAAATATCACCTCAAGTGTTGAATAGTTCTCGAGAAACTAACAATTTTTAGAGGTTTTTTATCACACCAGTTGTCTCAGAAAACAAAGATAGAATCGGTATATCAGGCATGGTTTGCTTCATATTGAACAACATGAATATTGAAGATTTTGGCTTTATTATTGGGATCAAGTATCTGCGCAGGGGTGCTTTGAATGTGTAAACGATCCATTTCATTCTTGAGGCTTGGGTCAGAATTTAAAGTCTGTTGGTATTTTGACTCATGCAAGATTGCCAAAACTTGAAAATTCTCAGTTGGTTTCTGACCTACTAAACTCTGAAAAACTTTGTTTGGGCTTTGAATTTCTCCCATTCCTTGAATCTGTAAAACATTACGCTCAAGTGGATCAATCTTAATCAATCGCGCCAATTCTCGAGATTGCATGAAAGTAACTTGTTCAGCCTTATGGACTGCATTATAAATTCGTGCAAAAACCTGTTCATACACGTCTAATCCAGCAGCATAACAAGCACCATCAACAAACCACAGTTGTTTTAAAATCTCGTTTTCTACCAAACCGACAACATACACCATGTCTTTGGTTTGCCAGGGATCTGTCTCGCAATTTCGACAAGCTTGGGTTAAAAGGGTCGAATCGCTGTGAAGATAACTGTTGGGATATGAACTGTTGAGTGCAATGGTGGAATTTAATGATTGCAGCTTTTTAATTTCAATCGCGTCACTGTTACGTAAAATCAAGTCTGGTGGATTCGAGTCGTTTCCAACATACGAAAAAATACCTTGTGTTCGTTGTGCCAATTAGAGTCGGGTCTGTGTGTCAAAAACCCCCGCAAATGCTTGCTGAATAAACACCTCAAGTTTTTCACCAAGGCGATTGATTCGATTCTCAGTTTGTTCTTCGTGATCCAATAAGAATTGATCTCGAGCTGCAATATTTGCGATGGCTCTGAGAATGTTGCTGCTCATGAGCTTTAGTATATGTCATCAAACAGCAGGGTTTTGTTATCCAAGTGTTCCGAGTCTTTCAACCAGCAAATCAAAAAACCCGTCCACATTGGCGGTCATCGCCACATCGCAATTGGCGGGTTTGCCCGTCACATCCCAGACATCGCAAACCGTCCGTCCAAAACTTGGTCCTGGTAATATATCCACTTCGACGTACATGTTTTGCACCGTAAACAATTCGGGTTTAATCAAATAGGCTATCGTGCAAGGGTCGTGCAGCGCAGGTCCAGCAAAACCGTAACGCTTGTTGTACGCCAGCTTGAAAAACTCGAGCAACTGCGCGGTAACCGTGCCAACTTTTGTACCCAATGCCTTAAATTTTGCCACGCGGTCTGGTGTGGCAAGGCATTGATGCGTCAGGTTTAAACCGAACATGGTCAGTTTCACGCCGCTCGAGAAGACAATGCTGGCGGCGTGAGGGTCGCAGAGAATGTTGAATTCGGCGGCTGGAGTGGTGTTGCCCAGGGTGGTGCTGCCGCCCATCACCACAATTTCTTTGATCAGTGGAACAATTTTAGGTTCGAGCCTCATGGCAAGGGCAATGTTGGTGAATGCGCCAACTGGTACAAGCGTGACCTGGTTGGGATGCTCGAGAATGCTGTCAATGATGAATTGTACGGCGTGTTGTTGCTCAATTGGCAGTTTGGGTTCTTCAAAAACAGGTCCCTCGAGTCCGCTTTTGCCGTGAACGTCTTCGGCGCTGATGCGTTCGCGTAGCAGGGGTCGGTTTGCGCCTGCAAAGACTTTGGTGGTTTTGCCTGCCAGTTCGACCATGATTCGGGCGTTGCGGCTGGTGTACTCCAGTCCAACGTTACCGTATACGGTGGTAATCCCAAGCACCTCGAGTTCTATGCTCGAGAGCGCCAGTAAAATGGCAATGGCGTCGTCGTGTCCTGGGTCGCAGTCAAGAATGATTTTGCGGGTCATGGTTTATAAAGTTTAACCCGAATTGGCTTGGTGGTCATTTTTGTTTCGCGTATTCGTCAAGATTTGTTAAGCTCTGAGACGAATGTTTTGGGGCGATACGAAAAACAGGTTTATTTTTTGGGTTGCAGCTCTGCAAAAAGCTGAGGGCACCCAGTGTTAATTGTGCTGCCAGACCTTCACGGGCGTGCCGATTTGCTCGAGGCAACCGTGAAGTACTATCCGCCGAACACCAATTACGTGTTTTTGGGCGATGCGATTGACCGTGGTCCTGATTCCAAAGGCTGCATTCGGCAACTTCTCGAGCTTCACGATGAGGGTCGCTGCGTGTTGATTCGCGGCAACCACGAGGTCATGGTTGAGAACGCCGCGCAGTATGACCGCATGGCGCAGGAATCTGGCGATGCGAGTTTGTTGCGTCTTGCCAGGGAAGAATTTGTCAATTGGCAACGCAACGGTGGCAGCACGCTCTTTCG
>JANMUC010000185.1:0-7038 GCA_031391225.1 Deinococcales bacterium | reverse complement strand
CAAGTACGCGATTGATGCTTGTAAGGAAGCCGTGCCTGCATTAGAAGACACTGGAGCGGGTCACATGAGCCGTTGTATTCGTTGGAAGGAGCTTTAAGCGTGACCGCACCCAGCCCACAAAAAACCGAGCATCAAGTTAAGCAAGATGTCCTGCTCGAGGTCAACAATCTGGTGAAGTTCTTCCCAATTCGTGGCGGTTTGCTGTCTCGAGTGGTGGCGAACGTCAAAGCGGTGAACGATGTCTCGTTTAAGATTCATCGCGGCGAAGTTTTGGGTTTGGTCGGTGAGTCTGGTTCGGGCAAGACCACGGCTGGACGCGCCATTTTGCGCTTGATTGAACCAACTTCGGGCGAGGTGAAGTTTGACGGGCAAGATGTTGTTAAACTTTCCAAGAACGAGATGCGCGAGTACCGCAAGAAAATGCAGATTATCTTTCAAGACCCATTTGCCTCGCTCAATCCGCGTATGACCGTGGGCGACATCATCGGTGAAGCATTGCAAATTCACAATCTTGCCAAAGGGCAAGCTCGAGTTGACCGAGTTGCCGAGTTGCTGCGCCAAGTAGGTTTGTCGCCCGATCACATGCGGCGTTATCCGCACGAGTTTTCGGGTGGTCAACGTCAACGCATCGGTATTGCACGTGCCTTGGCAGTCAAGCCAGAATTTATTGTGGCAGACGAACCCGTGTCGGCGCTTGACGTTTCCATTCAAGCCCAAGTCGTCAATTTGCTCGAGGATTTGCAACGCGATCTTGGTTTGACACTGCTTTTTATTGCCCATGATTTGGCAGTGGTCGAGTACATTTGTGACCGTGTCGTGGTGATGTACCTGGGCAAGGTCATGGAAGTCGCGCCAGCCAAAGAGCTGTACCTGAATCCAAAGCATCCTTACACCGAAGCGCTACTTTCGGCTGCGCCGATTCCAGACCCAACCATTAAACGCGAGCGGATTTTGCTCGAGGGTGATATTCCAAGCCCGATCAACCCGCCGAGTGGTTGTGTCTTCCGCACGCGTTGCCGTTACAAGATTACCGAATGCGAACATACCGTTCCGGAATTAAAAGAGGTCGCCCCAGGGCATTTCAAAGCCTGTATCCGCGACGATGTACTTTAAGTTTTGACGTTCGAAACTTTAAGCCGTGATTTTTTAATCACGGCTTTTTTGATGCTCTAATTCTGCCTCAAGTGCCGCCCCAAACGCTGTGGCAAACCCTCGAGCTTCGGGAATGATTGGTGGCAGTTCGACCCCGTAAAATCCCCAAACCCGCTTGATGGCGGCACGAATCGGCTCGAGGTCAACCAGATGTCCGACAATCACGATTCGCTCGAGTTTCTGGGCACTTGCCGCATTGAGCGCAATCACCGCAATCACCTGCGAAACCAACGTCACCAAACCCGCCGCCAAGTCCTCGCGGCTTGCCGGTTGCTCGAGCGAAACAAGGCGTCCCAAGTTGACGGCGGTGGCATCGCTGGGCAGATGCCCAATGCCAGAACCCAGAACGTCTTGCAAGGTGCTATCCACGCCCGCAGGATTTCCTTTGGCAGCCAAAGCGGCAATCTCGAGTGGGTTTGATGTTGCAAGCAGCAGTTTTGACAAACCCAGCAATGTTCCGCCACCCACGGCGCTACCTGTCACATGACCAAAAATAGAGCCTCGAGCTGCGATCATGCTGGTTCCCGTGCCCGCACTGACCACCAGTGCCTCCTCGAGTTGAGCCATCTGTAAACCGCCGTGACCGACGGCTTGGGCTTCGCCAATTTTGAAAATCGGAACATCTTGTAAGCTCGAGGTTAGTTCTTTATGCCTGCCGCCTGTCGTACCAATACACTGCAAACTTTTCAGGTCAATGTTGTGATCAAAAATGATCTGCTCGAGTATCTTCAAACTTGCTATACCACGCGTATCTTGACGCCAGCCTTGCACAATCTGCCCTTGTTTGACCAGTACGGCATCAAGATTGGTCAAACCAAAGTCCAAACCCAAAATCACGATTTTGCCTCGAGATTCGATAAGAACGACTCGAGGACGTTCAGGAAAGCCTGTGGTTTTTCTTGGTGCGGCAGATGACCCGCGCCGCGAATCACCTCGAGTTTGGCTTGTGGCAGGGCTTTTTGCATCTTTAAAGCGGCTTGAAGCGGGACAATATTGTCATGTTCTCCCCATATCAATTGCAAGGGCAGATTCTCGAGTCCAGAAGTGCTTGATGGCTTGATTGTAAACAAACTTCTCAAAGCGGCGAGAAACGCGTCTCGTTGCGTATCAGACCAAACTCTTGCCCATACCCGTTCGCGTAGAAACTCGAGATCGGATGCTGGCATGGCTTGAAGGTTGGTATAATACGGCTCCAGGGTCGCAAAAGCCGCATCCTCTCCCAAGGTTCGCAAACCATTGTAATAATCTTCGCCAATTCCAGGCTCGAGCAGACTTTGAATACCAGGACTCACTTCCAAATCGCCAAACCCAGGACTGACACCTCCTACCAACGTCAAGCTGGAAACGCGATTTGGCTGCTGACTTGCGAACATGGCACAAATAACCGCACCCAAACTCGAGCCGACCAAATGAGCACGAGAAAGCCCTAGAGCCTCCAAAAACCTCGAGAGGGAAATGTTAAGGCTGTTCAAATCACCGTTTTCAAACGGTAAAGATCGACCAAAACCAGGCAAATCGAGCGCCAGAATCCGAAAAGATTTGGTTAGGGGCAAAAATAAATGTCGCCAAGTATCCGCTTCGTCACCATTGCCGTGCACAAGGACAATGTTTGGCTTTTGTGAAACGGGTTCTGAATCAAAATAGAACACGCCATCAAGTTCTCTCGAGTGCGGTTCGAGCGTCGGATGTGCCTTAAAATTGTCACCGTGGATTTCAGGAGCGAAAGAATTCACAGCCGTATTTTACGCCAGTCGCTTCACAATTCTCCGACATATTTGGGAACGCCATCAATAATGACCGTAAAGGTCGCTTTGCCTCGCACATCTCGAGGCAGGTCAATCGTTGTGCCTCCAGGAACGCTAAGTGGACCGTAAATCGTTTTTTCACCGTCGTCGTCAACCATGCGCACTTCCAACGTAACTGTTCCCAAGTCAGCAGGCACCATATACGAAAATGTTACCGAACGAGTCTGGGGGGTGACAGGCGTTGGCGTCGTTGGTTGGGTTGGCGTCACCACCACCGGATCGGGCGTTGTTGGCGTTTCGACTGGAGGTTTTTGACCTTCGGGAAGTACAGGGTTTGGATTGGTAGGCGTGGTCACTGGTGGTACAACCGGTGTGGTTTCTGGCGTTGTGGTTCGTGTCGGCGTGGGAGTGGTCTCAGGTGTGTTTTGGGGGGTTGGTGGCGTCGGATTGGTCGGTGTTGGATCGACAGGACGTGGTCGAATCGGTTCTGGAACGACCGGTTTTTGAGCATTGGCAGTCGTCGCAATCGTTAACGTTACCTCGCCTTCAAGCGCCACGCTTTTGTTTGGCTTTGGCGTTTGAGACAAGACCGTATTTTTGGCAATCGTCGAATTTCGAGTATTGATTTCGACCAAGGTTAAACCCGACATTTTGATAATCGCTCGAGCTTCCTCGAACGACAATCCAGTCAAATCGGGCAGGAAGGTTTTGCCCTTTTCGGGGCGTGCCCCGCTGACCAGGATCGTCACGCCGCTGCCCTTGATCATTTGCGTTCCCGGAATCGGATATTGCGCCAAAACCACGCCTCGTGGTTCACCTTCGGCGGCTGGGACAATGGCGACATTTGCCGTGACCAAGCCCAACTCTTTAAGGGTGATTTTGGCTTCAGTGCCAAGTTTGCCAACCAAATCCGGGGCGATTAATGGTCTTGGATAATTTACGACAATGCTGACCACTCGAGTTTCGGTCAGCGACGTTCCCTTGGGCGGATTTTGTGAAAGTACAATGCCCTGAGGTTGAGTGTTGTCGTTGCCTTTCTCGAGATTGGTGTTTAAACGGGTTTCGGAAAGGATTTTTGCCGCCTCACGGACGGGTTTGCCGACCACATTGGGCACAACGACCATGCTGGGTTGCAAAAAGGCTTGGACCGCCTGTTGACCAAAAAAACCAGTCCCAACCAGTAAGGCGATTCCTGGAAAAATGCCCCAAATGGTCAAACGGCGGTTGTTCACTTTGGGAATGACAGCCTTGCTGGAAGGCTCGAGGTTTGGGTCAAGCACAGGATTTGGCTTCGAACCTGATTTTTTGCTGTTGCCTGCGAAAATCGCTTTGGCTGGAGCTTTTTTTGGCTCAAGCAAACTCATGTTCAGTTGTTTAATCTCTTCGGGGGTACGTTCGACAAGGCGCAAATTGGCGATGGCAGGGCGCACCTCGACTTTGCCGTTCTCACGGTGTTCAACCGCAATCACGTCGGTATCGGCGAGTGAAAAACCAAAAGACTCGAGTGAACTGGCGATGGTTTGAAGGTGCCCACGGAATCCATCATCTTTGGGATGCGCTTCCAACCACGATGCCGCACTTGCCCCACCCTCGAGTTGCCAAACCGTGTAATACGCTCCTGGTCGGGCGACGGCATCGAGCATGAGCGGCGAATTGGCGGTTTTTAAGGCGGTGCGGTAACGGTGAAAGTTAGAACGACTTTTGGGATCGGTGACAAAAAACCAATCCACACGAACGGCACGACCGTCCGAGGTGGCAGCTTCGACACTGCGAACGGCGGCATCGCGCGAAATTTCGCGTTTGACTTCGTATTTTCCATCGAGCTTTTCGAGCGTCATCGGCGCACAGTGTACCGCAAATTCATGAAAAAAGCCTTTTGAATAAATATTCAAAAGGCTTTCATGTCCGTACTTTAAAAACTGAACTGAACGCCGACCCGCAACGCCCAACTCGAGAACGGCGCAAACGTCAAATTGATTTCGGCATAGCTGTTTAAACCTGGCGCAATCGGATAATTAAAACCTGCGGCAGCGCCGAATCCCAAACCTCCTGGAATAAAAAATTTAAGGCTAGGACCTGCATACAGCCTAAACTGCGCAACTTGAAAGGTGGCGAGTGGACTAACGCCGATTTCTATCGTGGTGCTGCTCGAGAATGTCGCGTCGGCATTCACCCGCAAGTCCACGCCAATTGGTCCGATTTTGAGAAGGTCGCCAACGGTAAACTGTAAGCTTGCACCGATCTGAGCGGCTTGACCCGAACCAGCCGATCCCGTGATGCCACCTCCGATGGAAAACTTTTGCGCACCAGCCAGCGATGAAAAACCAAGTATCACCAGTAGAACAAGCAAAAAGCGTTTCATAAATCCTCCTTGTTTTTTTCAAAATTCAGTTTAAGTCATGCCAGCAGATTTCCAGTCTTTTTGGCAGCTTGAGCCGTTTTGCACAGCATAAAATCAAGTGTAAAGATTTCTGTAACGATCAATTCCAGGTTCACAAAAAGCCTCGAGCAACTCGAGCCACAAGGCATTCATTTGCAGTGGAACTTGAGACAAGCTGAGGTATGTCGGGGCTTTGACTTCAAAAAACACCGCGCGACGCTCAATGCGCAAACTGATTGAACCGTGCAAATTATCAATTAAATCACAGACTTTGACCGCCCAAGCGTCGCTGTCACCCGCTTTCTCGAGCCTGAAAACCATTTGCGCCCAACGTTCGTCTTTGTCAATTATGGCGTCATCGTGACTGGAAAGGTCGATCAAATGAACGGTGCGACTCGAGAAACCTAAGTCTGAAAGTTCTTTTAAACTGGTATTTCCGTCCTCGACGATATCGTGCAGCAATCCTGCCAACACCACTTCGAGCTTGTAACCATGCCGCGCCAAACGTTCCGAGACGCGCTGCGAATGAACCCAAGCCGCCTCGAGTGCCCCTTTTCGCGTTCCAGGAATTCGCTCGGCAATCAATTTCAGCGCCAATGCATGAAGGTCCATGGCTGTATTCTACGGCTCGAGCATGCTGAAAGGCGCACCTTTGGGATGCGCCTGAAATTTAAAGTATCTGGATTGCTTAACGCACGGGCCAGACAGGATTTTCCACGAGTGCCACTGGATCGATCTTGTCCATGCCGTATTTGGCTTCGTGACCTTGAATCTTGGCGTAAATGCGCTTGACATCGCGGAGCATGATTTCGGGATCAAAGGTTTCCCAAATCGCGGTTTGCATCATCTGCCCCTGTTCGTCGGGCACGAGACGCGTGCGTTTGATACCTTCCTCGAGTTGACGTTTGCCTTGCACGCCAAACTGCGAGAACACCAACGCGACAACATCCCTGGCGTACTCCCTGGGACCATAGACGGCGCATTTGTAAGCCGCCTCGAAGAACTCGTCCCAATTTGGAATGATGTCTCCAGCTGGCATGGCGAAGTGATTGACCACGTCACGCATGGCTTCGAGCGTCTCGAGCGGATAATAGTACATGAACAGTCTGGCGCACTCGAGGAAGAAATTGTAATGTGCTGCCTCGTCGGTGGCGATGGTCACGGCAACCTTGGTCAGAACTGGGTCAATCTGATCGTTGAGTTCTGGTTTGCTCGAGATGCCCTGGGTAATTTTCGCCAGATTGAGGTAATTCAGTTGTGTGGCACGTTCCTGAAAAACCGTGTACAACAAGACATGCAGCGCATCGTCCCAAGGCAGTTTCCATTCGTTGGTGCGCAAGGAAATCTTGTAATCCTCGAGATAGGCTGGTGTGCGGCTGCGGCTGAACAACACTGCGTTTTCCCAACTGTCGGCGTGCTTTTCTTCTTCAGAACCCCAACGCATCTGAAAATGGCTGCGCCCATGCGAGCGGCGTACCATGTGCAAGAACTTGCTGACGTAATCGGGAGCGTACTGCTCAACGGCAAAAAAGCCTTCAAGCACCATTTGCACCTGAGGGTTGAAATCGGTGCGAATTTTGGTCCATTCAAAACCCAAATCTGGATTCCAATTGCGGGTTTCTTGCGAACGGGCGGTGTACCAACGGTACAAACCCAGCAAACCGCGTTCGATCAAGCGGTCGCGGTAAGAGCGCGATAACAAACTGGCAGGGCTAAGCGGACGATCCTGATCGATAATTTCTCTTGGGGGCATGATTGAAG
>JANMUC010000093.1:0-6680 GCA_031391225.1 Deinococcales bacterium | reverse complement strand
ACGGTTTAAGGTCGAAGTGCGATTTAATGACGATGACCTCGAGATTCACTGGGAAAAATCGACGCAGATTTTAAACGCAGATGTCAAATGGTACACGGTTCATGACGAAACCTCCGGCGAGCATTCAGCCAGTGTGGTTAACCTGGGCGAGTTTACCTTTGGCACGAACAAGCTCGATCTGGACGATTACGACGCGCATCACCATGCCGATATTTGGCAGGCGTACCACATGGCAATCGATCACTTTAAGGGCATGAGTCCAGAACTTTCTTTCAAGAACAAAATCAAAGTTAAATACCCGCACGACAGTGCCATTGTGGGTTCAAACGAAGCAAGTTATGCCAACCCAATCACAAAGCATATTTACATTCACAAAGACTCAAACTCTGACCATTTTGACCTTGGCACGATGTACCACGAATTGTTCCATATTTGGGTGTACGACCACTTTTCAGGTGAAGGTTGCTTAACCGAATCCCTGGTCATAACAGGCAACACCCACGGCATCGTCAACGACCCATGTGTGGCTTTTAACGAAGGTGCAGCCGAGTGGGGCAGTGAACAACTCGAGCAAGCATTATTTGACATCACACCTGAGTTGCCACGAAGCCGTCAAGCCCTTAAAAGTGCGGGTGCTACGAACCTTGGTTTGGTGCAACGCTTCGACGATGGATGGCAATCGCTTTTGAGCACCATTACCTTGCCAGATTTAAACAAATACAACTTTAACGGCTCGAGCACCTACATTGGCTTGCTTTCTCCAACGCCAAGCAATTGCAGTACCCCAAGCAATGGTTTTCGCAAAGTCTTAAGAGTCTTCCTCGAGAATCCAGACGTGGGTTATCCAAAATTGCTTTCCAAAGCTGAGACCACCATCGAGACATTCCTAACTCGAGCCGATGCGATTCTGACTAATTTTGGCACGGCTTCAGTTAGCGACTTGCTGGTGCGGAACTTATACCGCGATCTGGCAGACACCAGCAAAACCACGCAACCTTCAAGCGTCTTGTGCGGCGGTTAAACGCTTCACTCGAGTCACCATCACAACCTGCAAGCTCGAGTTTCCAAACTCTGTAACGCGACATTTCACCCTCGAGCTTGAAGTGAAAGGAGATGTATGCAAAACAGTGTCCACCAGGATTCTTACCGCTATCACCACGATCAAACCAAACAGGGCAATCTGGCTTCTGACACCAAAGAGCGCGTGCTGACAGCCGTTGCGGGCTTATCGAAACTCGAGCAAAACCGTGTGACTCAAAATTTATTTGTGATTGAAGGCTGGAAGCTTTGGCAGTTGGGCGGGTTTTGTTTTGACGATGGTTCGGTGTTGCTCGGCTCGGGGTTGGGTTGGCAAACCCTGAGTGCGCCCGAAGCTGCCAAACATTTGGAAAACGAATTGAAACAACCCCTTCGAGTACACCTCAGTTACAGTTTTCACAGTGCTGACCGACAAGAGAAACGCACCATCTCCGAGGCACGCTTTGAATTCGTCGAACAAACCAACACCTGGAAGCTCATGGTTGATTACGAAGCCTTTATGGACTCGCCTTTGTACGGCGTGAAGACCATCAGTTTCAAGAAATTGATCGCGCTCCACCTCTGGAATCTCTGGGTTGACACAGCAAAACCCAATCACCGTTGGAGGCTCGAGCATATTGCACTTCATCCAGACTGGCTCGGATTGCGAAGCAATTGCCAACCAACTGGAACAAGATAATTTTCCGATTTCAACCTCAATTTGAGGGCAGCTCATCAAACACAATCCCATCGAATTCCCAGATGAGAGGAGTACCAAAATGCGAATTGTTCAACCTGCCCCCACCCATGTTTGTGAAAACACGAGTTGTGCTCTTGAGTGGGAAGTCAAACCCGACCCCGAAGCGCGTGAACTCTGGCATTTCCGAGGTCGCAAAGGCGTCTTTACCGTGGCATTCCACAAACCCACCTGCCCGCTTTGTGGCAACGAGCTTTTGGAGATTGCTGCACTCGAGTCAGCCATAGCCCATTTTCACCGATCAGATTCGCTCGAGAGACAACAGGATACACATCCATTTCGCTCCTGAAACTCTTGATTCCGATTTCTTAGGTTGGTCAAACGAAAGGAGGCGCAATTTGGAACGAAAGTTTTGGGTCATTCAATTTCGGTGCAATGGCAAATGCCAAAAACATCTCGAGCACTTAAAAGCGCAAAGGGAAACGCAAGTGTCTTCCCCAAGGAGCAAATCATGAAAAACTTCAAACCTGTTTGGATTTCGTTCGCAGCCATGATTCTTTTGTCATTGGCGAGTTGCAACACCACATCGCCAATCCCTGATAACACTCAAATCTCGAGCGGCACAGTTGTGGAAACAAAAGCAGGTCAGAAGATTTACATCCGTCATTTTGGACCCGGCGGACCGGCATTTCATTTGATTGATATCGCTCTTTACTGGGAGATCATCGACATCATCCTGGCGCAAGGTGGTCTGCCAACCCAAGAAAACGTTGACAATGTTTACGACAACATGAGGCGTTAAAACTCGAGTTTCACAACCCAAACCATCATCTCGAGGGTTTGCGACAACCTTACCCTCAAGACTTAAAACCAGGAGATCAACCATGAAAAAATTTATTCTTGCCAGCACCATCGCCCTTGGGCTTGCAGCCTGCAACCCACCAACCCCAAACCCAGAAGGTGGCACAAAGCTTGGACCACGGTTGCTCGAGGTCACGATAGACTTGCGAAACAACGACGTTAAAGCGGTGGTGCTCGGGGCAAACCCTCAGAACAGAATCGTTGACCTGTCACCACAAAGTACCAGCGATATTGAAGTTAACCGCATTGGAGTTGGCTTTCACGACGATAATGACGGCGCAGGACAGACCAACCCAACCCGTTACGTTTATGCTGTTCTTCGGGTTGAAAACAATACAGGTTTGGCTTTAAATAACTTTACCACTTGGGCATTAAACGTTCCTACCTTATCGGCTGGAGTTGGTCCAACACTGTTCGGGACAATGTTTAAAAGTGTCAAAGACGGTGCAGGGTTAGACATCACCGATGGCAACTTGATTCGCAGCATCGAACCCACACACGGTATCCGCCCTGATCTGGCAGGAATCGCAATTAACCCTAACCATGCTGACCTTCAAATTTTTGATGCCACCGAAAAAACCGCAGTCAACAACCAACTCGCAGCCACTTACGGCGGATTGGTCGCCAATGTGCTCGGTTACGGTTATGTTGCCCGCAAGAACAACGGCAACGCTCGAGATATTGGCGCAACCAATGGCGTCGCAGGCGCAGCGAACAGTTGCAGCGCAGATTCTTGCAAAGGATTTCTGACATTGGCGTTCAAAGTCCCGGTGGCAACCTTGAGTGTTGCACCACGCTCGAGTCGCCCAACCGTATTTAGTTTTGTCTTTGCACTGGGCGACCAGAACAAAGCATCCACCACGCAAAGTATCAAAGACCAAAATGCTCCAACCATCGCAGGGCAACCCACCACCACTTTCTTTGGCACGCCAAGACTGCTGGCGGGTAGCACCACCGACTTTTACGCCAACGAACCCGAAAACCTTTGCCAAATCGAAACCGCCCGTGCAAGCGGGGCATTTGTCACAAGCGTCATGCTGCCAGCCACGGTGGACACCACCGCAGGCACGTTGAATACTTGCTTTGGGTCGGGTGGTTGGATTCGAGGCAACAAAACCACAGGCGGTGTTCGCAATGCTCGAGCTTCCATCGTGGATTCTCAAGATCGAATTTATGTTGCTGGCAGTTCAGACTCGAGCGGCACAAGTGATATGGCGGTCTGGCGTTTTAAGGATGGTTTACCAGACCCGACATTTGGTAGCAATGGCTTGACGTTAGTTGATTTTTTTGGTGGTGAAGAAAGTGCCGTTGGAATTGCGCTCGACAGCAGTGGACGGGTTGTGGTTTCGGGCGACAACAACACCAACAACACGATTCTGGTTGCGCGGTTGACCTCGAGTGGCGTGTTGGATACGGCATTTTCTGGAGATGGGCTTCAAACCATTGATAAAGTCGGTTTTAACGAACAGGCTGAAGGTGTGGATACCGTTGGAAACGATATTTTTGTTGCAGGAACGTATGAAACTGCCACCAGTGATTTCTTGGTTGCCAAAGTGCTCAGTGGCGGTGCACTTGACGCTACATTTGGTACAAGTGGTATTAGCACCTTAACCTTTGGTGCGGTTGATGCAGCAACAGGGATTGAAGCGGTCAACTCGAGCGAAATTTACGTGGTTGGTAACACCACCAGCGCAGGCGCAAGTGATTGGGCTGTAGCAAAGTTTGGCTTTAATGGTACGCCAGCCGTGGCGTTTGGTAGCAGTGGCACGTTGACTTTTGATCCATCTTCAATAGAAGGCTTGGGTGCAAACATCACCGACCTTGCAAAAGCTATCAAAGTGGACAGCAGTGGCAGGCTCGTAATGGTTGGTACAACAGGTGATAACTTCGCCTTGGCACGAATCAGTAATCTGGGAATCTTCGATACGAGCTTTGGTGGTAACGGCGTTGTTACGAACGGTTTAGGTGGACCAAACGATGTTGCCAATGCCCTGACCTTTACCAGTGACGGTTCGATTATTGCCGCAGGTTACGGCGACGAATTTGGCAGTCAAGATTATGCTGCTCGGAAATTCAGTGCGGTCAATGGCACAGCCAGCACCGTTTATGGCGAAACTGATTTTGACAAAACCAACACCCTGAAAGATTACGCCACGGGTGTTGTGGTGCTTTCCACAGGCAAGATTGTCCTGACTGGCAACATCAAACAAAGTACATTCCCAGCCGAAATTGGACTGGCACAGTACAACCCTTAAGATACAACCCTGATTTGGGTACTCGAGTTTTAAAACCTAGACCGTGTGACACGTTTTTTCAGATGCTCGAGCCAGTTTTTCCTGGGTGCAAAACGCAATTTATGAGCAACCACCGCGTAACCGTTCCTAAGGTGAAAGCCATGATTTTCGCTCGAGCATAACAACACCGTTTCTTGCACGCCAAACATGCTCGAGTCGTTGTACGTGAAGTTCATCAAATGCGTCATCACACCGCGCTTGCGGTGTTCAGGAAGTGTGAACAGGTCATCCACCCAGGCAACATCTTCGCGTACCTGCGCGATTCGCGCCCAAGCGATCAAGTGCCCTTCAACCTCCGCGCCGTACAAACGCACTCCCAGTTGGCGCGGAGGCAAATCCCGAGTTGATAACAGAATTTCACCTGCTACGTTTGAGATTTGTTCCGCATGTTTTAAAGTCTCAACTCGCCAGCAAGTCAAACTCGAGGTTAAATCCGAAGAAGTTTTTAGAGCTTTAGCCATCAAAAAGTAAGTGCTGGTCAAGTTAAATCCGAGCGCCGCGTATTGCTGAATCATCAAATTCTGGTTTGTCTCGGGCAAGCAGAAATGATGAATTCCAAAATGTTGTAACTCGAGACTCTGAATCGTTTGGATCACCTGCTCAGGCTCGAGGTCAAGCGTTAAAACCGAATCATCACGTTTTGATTTTGCGCTAGTATCGCGCAGCAACCAAACATCACCTCTCCGTACAAAGTCGGCTGATTGCGTGACTGAGCGCAAAGCAGCCAATCCCGCTCCAGCAATTTCGATGGCGGTGTAGGCATTCATCAAGCTCGAGTTTAAGGCATTCCAAAGAAACAGAGGAAAATCATGAATGAGTCAAAAACCGAAGTTCCAGAGATTATCACTATCCCCAAAGAACGTGCCGAGTATGTCGCACCCAAACTCGAGCAACATTTTGATTACCGTATTTTGATTGCGGGTGGCGGCAGTATTTAAACATCAATAAAACGAATTCTTGCAGGCGCGACATTTCAAAATGTCGCGCCTTTTGGTTTTTCAGTCTCGAGCCATCAGTTCGCCAGTTTCATTTCAGGTTGCTGATCTTAAAATTGATCTCGAGGAGAATATTTTATGTTTTCAAACCCACTAAAAATTTGTGCTGCACTTGCCATCTCGAGTTTAATTTCAAGCGCCACCGCCACCCAAATCACCTTATACCCCAGCTTTTCTGAAGTCCGCGAAAATGTGCAGTTAACAGGCTCGAGGTTTGATTGGACTCCTGCGGCTGATCTTGGCGATTACCTTGTGCCAGGAAGCCTGGAACTCGAGTACGCCAACGTGCTTTCAATGCAACTCTTGCCGCCTTCGGGCAGTTTGCTCTCAATGTTTGAAGGCAAAACAGTCAAGGTTTATTTCGACGAAGAATGGATTGAAGCCAAAGTTATCAAAGCCGACATTGGACTGTTCGAGATTGACGGCGAATTTATCCGTCTCGAGGGTGCGCAAGTCAAATTTCCATCGCTCGAGGGCGCACGGTTCGCACCGACCTATTCTTGGAAGTTCGCGGGCGCTGGCGGTGCAGCCAAAATCTTGTACAGCACCAGAGGTTTGTTCTGGGCTGGAACACGTTACACCTTGAACGTGGCAACTAACAACACTGCCAGCCTGACCGCCTGGGCGGACGTTCAAAACCTCTCGAGCCTCGAGTACAACGTGGCTAACTTGACCTTGTTGGCAGGAGATGTCAGCGTTGAACGCGACCAGGAATTTGCGACCAACAACCAAATCTTGCAATATCAGCAGAATGCACCAACATCAGGAACGGTATCAAAACCGATTCAACGCATTGTTTCGGCAGGCGAACTGGGC
>JANMUC010000086.1:0-14425 GCA_031391225.1 Deinococcales bacterium | reverse complement strand
GGGAGTTGCTCCCTGTGCGTTTCTGATTGGGATGACACGGTGCAGACGAACTTCGGACAGACTAGAAAACATGAACGCCTTGCTCGAGGTCAATGGGACAGTCTCGCCCGAAACCAGCGCCGCATATTTACGTCACAGCTTTGATGTGCCCGAAGGCATCAAGCAATTGCGGGTCAGTTTGCGTTACGACAAACCTGGTATCTGCCAGTTGTACCTGTCTGTCTTTGGACCAAACGGTTATCGCGGCTCGAGGATGCTGCCTGGTGCGGTGGGTTTGATCGAAGAAGTGCTCGAGTTTGGTGAGGGTTTTGGTTCGCTTGGTGCAATTGAAGGCGAGATTGAGCCTGGAAACTGGCTGGCATTTCTTGACCTCGAGCGCACCGCGTACACCGTTGATTACGCGCTTACGGTTGAAGCAAGTTTTGAAGACGGTGTGAAGCTCGAGCCTTTTTTCCCTGCCGAAAATGGCAATGACACGCCAGGTTGGTATCGCGGCGAGTTGCACAGCCACACGCATCACTCCGACGGTCACTCGAGTCCCAGCGAACTGGTGGCTGCGGCGCGGCGTTACGGTCTGGATTTTTTGGCATTGACCGATCATTTCACGACGGCGGCTTGGTCAGAATTAAAATCATTTTCAGACGAAAAACTTTGCGTCATCACCAGCCTCGAGATGACTGGACACCGTGGTCACGCCAATTTTCATGGCTTGCGCGAATGGGTCAACCCGTTTGTGGACGAACCTGAAACCTGGAGCATTAACGACGCGGCTCGAGCCACCAAAGCACAAGGTGGGTTGGTCTGCGTCAATCACCCATTCGCTCTCGATTTGGGTTGGCGCTATCACGAATTCGACTGGAATCTGTGCGATGCCATCGAGATTTACCATCACCTTGAAGGCTCGAGCAACACCGCCATGTTGACGTTTTGGGACAGCTTATTACGGGCTGGACACCGGATTTCGGGCGTGGCGGGAACGGACTCGCATGATGCCTTCAAAGGGCGTCACAGGCTTGGGCAGGTCTTCACTTGCGTAAACTCGAGTGCCTTGCGGTCAGCGGCGATTCTGGACGGCGTGAAGGCGGGTCGCGCCTATGTGACCCTCGGACCAAGGCTCGAGTTCGTGGCAACGTCTGGTGCGAATACGGCGGGCATGGGCGAAGAACTCGAGATTGACCAAACCATCACGCTCGAGGCGCGAATTGCCGAACTTCGATTTCCAGCTCGAGTGATCGTCATGAAAAACGGTTTTTACCACACCCACCAAGACATTGCTGCCAGTGATTCCGAAATCAAACTCCAGTTTCATGACCGCGACCCGCAAACGGGCTATTACCGACTCGAGGTTTTTGCGCTCGATGCCCAACGACAAGACGGCGTTGGGCGCGAATGGCAAAACACGCTTTTGCTTTCCAACCCAATCTATCTGCGTTGAAGCTCGAGTAGTAGCGCGTCCAGCTTATTATGGTGGGGTTCTCGAGCTTTAAAACGTGTGCTGCACGAAAACCTTACCCACCAAATTAAGGCAGACGCGCTAGTAGGGTGCGCCGTGCGCACCAGCAGTACGTTTCATACGGTGCGTACGGCGCACCCTACAGGTTTTTTGGTGGTGAATTGTTTTGATTCACTTCTTGGGGGTCAACCGACTTTGGGGGGTTCTCGCTGAAGCTCGAGTTTTGCGAGCATTTCGATGCGGTTGGTGGTGATGCCCGAAATTCCCATGCCGATGAGTTTTCGCATTTGCGTGGGTTCGTCCACCGTCCAAGCGATGACTTGAATCCCTCGCGCTTTTGAGGCTTTCAAAAACCCTGGCGTAACGGTGCGCCAGTAGACCGTGAGCGCATCTAAGAAATCGGCTTTGACTTTGGGGTCCAGACCAAATGGAATAAATTCTGGCGTGTACGAAACGGCTATTCGTGGCTCGAGCGATTTGATTTTTCGCAAGGTTTCAAAATAACCACCACAAACGACCACCGTCTCGAGTTTCGTTTTGTGCGTACATTCGATGATGGCTTCAGCCAAACCATCCGCTTTCAGGTCAACCAACAAACCACAAGTTCCGCGCACCATGTTCATGGCTTCCTCGAGCGTCACAAGTCTCGAGCCATCACTTAACCGAACCTCTTGCAGTCGCTCGAGGCTGGTTTTAGAAATCTCGAGTTGCTGTCCCGCGTGTTCTATTTTGTGGTCGTGCCAGAGGATCAACTGTCCGTCACTGGTGAAATGAACGTCAATTTCGATCAAATCTGGTTGATGCTCGAGCGCCGCCAAAATTGCATGATCACTGTTATCAATACCAAAACTGGGTGCGCCACGGTGGGCGATTCTGAGATACCCTCGAGACTCGAGGCTGGCTTCAAGGACTGGCGGAAATGGCACTAGATGACCTCGATTTTATGGTGAGGTTCGGCGATCAGTTCAATCAGGAGTTTGTCACCAGCGTACACGAGCGCCCGACGCAACCACAACCGCGCATCGCTCGAGTTTTCAGGCATTAGACCTCGAGCCGCAAACACAGTTAAATTCGATTGACCCGTTTTGACCCGAAGCGAACGGTAATGCCCCAACTCGGTCACGCTCTCGAGTGTGGCACTGACGTTGTCGAGTGCCAAAGATGATGTAACTGCAAACTCGAGGTCTTCTGGACGCACCGCCAAGGTGATGCTTTGAGGCTCGAGATTGGGAGCGGGAATCCGAAACGCGCCAGCCTCGAGCCAGCCGCCCACGATTCGTCCTGGAATTAAATTCATGCTGCCAATGAATTGCGCCGTAAACAGGGTCGCGGGTCTGGCGTAAAGTTCATCTGGTGCGGCGTATTGCTGCAACACACCCTCATTCATCACGGCAATTCGGTCTGAAACCGCCAGCGCCTCCTCTTGGTCGTGCGTGACAAAAACGGTGGTGATACCCAATTGTCGCTGAATGGCTCGGATTTCCTCGCGCAGGTTCACGCGCAACCGCGCATCGAGGCTCGAGAGCGGTTCGTCCAAGAGCAACACTTGCGGCTCGACCACCAGCGCCCTTGCCAGGGCGATGCGTTGTTGCTGTCCGCCCGAAAGTTGGGCTGGATAACGTTTTTCAAAGCCTGGCAAGCCCACCAACTCGAGCATCTTGCCGACCCGATCACGGATTTTTTGTGCCTCGAGTTTTCTGAGTTTCAGTCCAAACGCGACGTTGTGAAAAATGTTCATGTGCGGAAACAGCGTGTAGCGTTGAAAAACCATTGCGGTGGGTCTGACTTCTGCGCCCAAGCCGAGCACACTTTTCCCCGCCAGTTGAATGTCACCTGCGTCAGGCTCAAGAAAGCCTGCCAGCATTCTTAAACTGGTGGTTTTGCCGCAACCCGAAGGTCCGAGCAAACTGACAAATTCGCCGCTTTTGACCTCGAGGTTGAGCTTGTCCACGGCGGGTTTTCCTGCGTAGGATTTGGAAACATTCAGAAAATTGATTTGACTCATTTAAACCCCGCCGCCAGATAACCAGAAACCAAGAATTTTCGCGCCAGCACCAATAAAATTAAGGACGGGACGGTCAGTAAAATACTAAAAATTGCGCCGACGGGTTCAGGGTAATTTCCGACCAACGTGTACATTTGCACAGGCATCGTGATGATGTTCGGCGCACCGATCAGCAGCGTGGCTTGCGCCTCATCGAGCGAACCCAAGAACACCAGAATCATGGCGACAATTACACCGGGCATCGCAATTGGTAACGTGACCGTAAAAAACACCCTGAGCGGACTCGCGCCCAAGTCCCGTGCCGCCTCCTCGAGTTCACGTGGGACGCTCGAGAATCCTGCGGCGGGAATCCAGGTCATGGTCACCAGGGTGTTGATCAGTTGCACCAGCACCACGCCCCAGAACGTGCCGATCAGTCGAAATTGAAAGAACAACGCGGCGATGGCAATATAAAGCCCAAGTTTTGGAAAGGCGTTTGAAGCCAGCAGTGCCACGTACAAAAACCGCTTGAACGGGAATTCAAAACGTGCAAAGGCATAGGCGGCGGGTAAACAAATCACCGCCGAAAGCAGCGTCACCGTCGGCGCGATCAAAAAACTCCAACGGGCGGCTTTGGTGATGTCGGTATTCTCGAGAATCCAGCCCCACCATCTGAACCCCCAAACCTGCGGCACAAGGTTCGGGAAAAACCAACGATCCGCAAACGCCCAGAGCAGCAATGTGACCAGTGGCAAAATCAAGAACGCGCCAAACGCCAAAATAAAAGACAACATCACCGCACGCCTTAACGCGGGATGCTCGAGAAACCAAGTCAGTTTCATGATTTTCTTCCTCGGGTGGTAGACCAGACGTAGAGCGCACCAGCAAAGGCGCAAAAGACAAAACTGACCACCGCCATCGCCACGGCTTGTTGTGGTTGCCTAAATGCTCCAAAGTTCAGTGCCATGCTGACCCCGAGCATTTGCGGAGCACTCGGTCCGAGCATGTACGGCACGGTGTAACTGCCAAACACGCCGATAAACGAAAACGTCATGACGATCAACAGCGGCACAACATTGAGCGGCAACAGAATGCGCCAGAACACCACCCAAGCATTCGCGCCCTGATCTCGCGCCGCCTCGAGGCTTTCGTTCGAGATGCCGTCCAGTCCACTCGAGAGCATCAACACCGCAAACGGCACGCCGACCCAGACGTGACCGAGCACAATGCCAGCCTCTTGACGAATCACCGAATGGTACGGAATTCCGACTGTGCCAAGAATCGCCTCGAGCCAGCCGTTGTCACCAAAAAATGTAATCAGGGCGTATGTGGCGATCACCACGGGAACAAACATTGGCAGCAGGTACAGCACTCGAGCGACCCCAGCCAGTTTGCCGCGACCAAAACGAGCGAACAATGCCAGCGGGTAACTGACCAAGACCAGCAGCAACACCGAAACGAATGAAACCCTTAAGGTCAGTGCCAGGTTGCTCGAGAAGAATGAACTGGCAAAAAGTTTTTTGAAGACCTCGAGCGATCCCGAGTTGCTGTTCACCAAATCCAGACCACTGGCATAGGCTGGGTTGTCGGCTGGCACAAATCCGAGCGAGAACCGCAATGCCTCGAGCGCGGGGTACAAGACCAGCAAAATCAAAACGATGATTGGCGGCAAAACCAGCAGCAAGCCGAGCACGGGTTCGCGCCATGAATGGACTAACCGCCCGAGTTTTCGGGCGGCAGGGGAGGGGGAAGAGGAGGCAGTTTGACTCACGTTATCGCTGTGGTTGCGGTGTGCCAGCGATTTTTTCGTACCACAGTCGGTTCATGTCCGCACCGAACTTGCTCGAGAACCCAAAGCTAAAGCTCTTGGCAATTGTGCCAAATTTCTTGCGAACGTCCGCAGGCATGGCGGTGATTTTGACGCCTGGATAACCGTTCATCTTGTCCACAATCACGGCTTGGGCTTCCTCGCCCAGCACCCAGTTCAAAAACTTAAGCGCTTCGAGTTTGTTCGGGCTGTCTGCCGCAACGCCCAGGTACGAACTGCCACCGCTGAACGGCGGGTTGATTTGCATCAGTTTGATGTTCTCGGGCAAGATGCCTTGCTTCAGAGCCGACAAACCTTGATCTGACCAGACTGGACCCATGTTGATTGCGCCCTTGGCAAGCAATTGAATCGTCTCGGCGTTGTTCTTCGAGTATTGCCCGCCGTTGTACAAGTTTGGCGACAGTTTCCTTAAAGTGTCAAAACCCTTGTCCCACTGGTTAATAAGTGCAGGTTCGTAACCCGTCTCAAAGGTTGTCGCGTCTTTGGATTCAAGCCCAAGTTTTAACACTCGAGTCACAAAAGCATTGCCGCTTCCGCCCGTGTCGGGGGTGTTATACGTGAATTGCCCAGGATTTTTTTGAATCCACTCCAGCAGCGCCTCGAGCGTCTTGGGTGGTTTGGAAACCTTGCTGGAGTTGTACGCCAAGACCACACTCGAGCCACGGTAAGGCACGCCAAAGCCCTTGGCTCGAGCCAAAACGTTGGCTTCGACGCGGCTGAGTCTGGCAATGTCTTTGCTTTTGACCGCCACCAGCAAACCCGCCTCGCCCGCCTCCAAGACTGGACCCTCGAGCAGGTCAATGCCTGAAGCCTGCCCCGCTTTTTTGGCGGCTGCCATACGATCAAGCGTCGCCTGGTTGCCCGTGCCAGATTGCGAGAAGATCAAATCAAATTGCACGTTCGGATTTTTCTTTTGGTACATCGGCAAGAGGTTTTGTTCCCAGAGGTTTTTAACGTTCACATCGCCGCTCGAGTAAAAACTGAGCTTGATCGGACTTTGCGCGAGAATCGTGGCGCTCAAGCCAAGCGCCGCTAGAGCAAAAACGGGTAACAGTCGTTTCATGTTTCTTCCCCTTTGTTTTGACTGACTCGAGCTTTGAACAAGTATTAAGAACTCGAGTAAGCTGCATTCAATTTCCCCAAATCAACTTGAACAACTTCACAATGCCAGTTTGATTTCATGGGGGTGTCAGGTGATCGCGTACTTTATCTTCCATTTTCAAGGCACGCTTGGTTATGTATCTTTGGGATCAAAACAAATTGGTTCAAGCAGTTCAGGTTGTATTCTCGAGGCTCAATCAGACCTTGCAGATATACTTGGCATTTGTACAATTTGTATTCATGCTTTGGTCTTGGGAAAGTTCAGTGCAGCCAAAATTTTTAGTTTCACTCATGCCACCCCAATATCTCAGGTGGTTAAAACGCATAAACTAGATTCGATGAATACAATTGATAGACATCTAAACACGTTGATGAATCCTAGCCTCGAGGTGCTGAAAGCCCTCGCCAACGATGTGCGGTTTGAGATCGTCTCGATGCTGGCGCAACGCGAGTGTTGCGTCTGCGACCTTGAGGCGTTGCTGGGCTTGGGGCAGAGCAAGGTTTCATATCATCTTGCCGCACTGCTCGAAGTTGGCTTGGTGTCAAATGAACAACGGGGCAAGAATGTATATTACCGACTCGAGCGTCCCGCATTGTACCGTTTTGGTGCTGATCTGCTCGAGACGCTGCTCCGTCCAAGACCTGATCTTGCCCTGACACATCAAACTGAATCAATATGTTAGATTGATTTACCAATGCGAATCTTGATTCTTTGTACTCATAACAGCGCCCGCAGTCAAATGGCTGAAGGTTGGGCAAGAATGTACGCCCAACAACTCCATCTCGAGGTGGAAATCTTCAGTGCGGGGACAGAAGCCACACGGGTCAAACCTGATGCGATGACGGTCATGCTCGAGGTTGGTATTGACCTCTCGAGCCAAAGCAGCAAGACCTTATACGATTTACCCGACCCCTGGAATTTCGAGTACGTCATTACCGTCTGCGACAATGCCGCCGAGGTTTGCCCCGTTTACCCTGCCAAGACAACTTTATTGCATTACCCTTTTGTAGACCCGAGCGGCAATGCCCTCAAAGTCTGGCGAATCGTGCGCGATCAGATTGGGATACAAATGCACGCCTTTGTCACAGCCCTCAAAAACGAGCAACCCATTCCAGTGACCTACACTGATGCTCCGCGTGTTGGGGTCTGAACGTGGCACGTCGTTTGCTCGCCGAATTTATTGGAACATTTGCAATTGTTTACTGCGGGGTTGGTGCAATCGCACTCACCTCGAGCGGTATGCTAAACGGCGGTTTGATTGGCATTGCTTTTGGGCACGGTTTTGCAGTCATGGCGATGATCTATGCGCTGGGTTCGGTTTCTGGGGCGCACTTTAACCCAGCGATCACACTGGCATTTTGCCTCACACGACGTTTTGCCTGGAAAGACTTGCTGCCTTACGTCGCTGCCCAACTCGGGGGCAGTGCCACCGCCACCGCATTGTTGACCTTGACGCATGGAGGCTCGCTCGAAAAGGTTGGTTTTGGTGCGACGCTACTGGCGACGGGTGTATCGCCACTGGCTGGCATGGCGATTGAAATTGTTCTGACCTTCTTCTTGGCATTGGTGGTCTTTCGAGTTGCGGTACTCGAGTCTCACCCGCTCGCTGGAGTATTGATTGGTTTAACGGTGATGATGGGCATCAGTGCGGCAGGACCACTGACGGGTGTTGCCTTAAACCCCGCTCGAGCTTTTGGACCCGCACTGTTTCTTGGCGATTGGCGCAACCATTGGGTGATGTGGTGTGGACCGATCATCGGAGCAACGCTTGGTGCATTCACTGCCAACTGGTTACAACCCAGTTCCAGCAATCAAAAGGCAGCAACTTTAGAATTGTCGGGAAAGGAAATTACTGTATGACCCAGTTCAATCCCACAGAATTGTCTGACCAAACCAAACCCACCCAAAAGCTGACCGTATTGTTCCTTTGCACTGGGAACACCGCACGCAGTCAAATGGCTGAAGCCCTGCTACGGGTTCATGCTTCGGATCGTTTCGAGATCACCAGTGCAGGACTTGAACCTGGTGTGCTCAATCCACATACCATTCGGGTACTCGAGGAACGTGGTATCAACACCGACGGTATGCACGCCAAAGGTTCAACACCCATGCTAGGACGACGTACATTTCATTACTTGATCACCGTTTGTGCCCGAGCAGAACAGAATTGCCCAATCTTTCCAGGCGTTTCACAGCGTCTTGCCTGGCCATTTGAAGACCCAGCAGCATTCGTTGGCGATGAAGCTGCGACGCTAGACAAGTTTCGTGAGGTGCGAGATGCGATTGAGGCGCGGATTCTCGAGTGGGTCAGCACTTTGAAACCGCATGTCCCTTTAAAAGATTGAAAGCCTCTACGCGTTTCCGATGTGCTGATCGTATACTTGCTGGTGGTCTGGTGATTGCGGGGGCGATTTAGAAAACGCCGTTGGCTGTAAGCTCACGTTCCGACTCGAGCGCAATCATCTGCCCTATCGTGGGAACATCAACGCTTCCACTCAAACCCGCATCACTCCAAGCCTTTTTGGCGTTGCGTCGCCAGGTGGCGTCATCCCAACCAAACCCAGAACCTGGCTGGTCTTCATGCCCGCTCAGGTGCATCAACCAAGTCTGTTTCGGCTCGAGAATTCGTGCAAAACGGCGCACGACGGCAAATGAAAGGTGACTTGCGGGTCGTCCAAGTTTGTTCTGGTCGTACAGCCAAGTGTTGCTGTCAATGAACAAATGATCCACGCCGCGCAGACGTTCTATCGTCTCGAGGTTCGCCGCATTTGGATACTCGAGCCAGGTGTTGTTGACATCCATATCCCACAAGAGCGCCACCCGCACCCCATTTGCAAACTCGAGCAGATAACCGCAGCAACTTGGGAAATCTTCACTGCCGCCATTTGGTGAAATGTCGGCTGAGGAATGCGAAATCGTCACGGGCGTGACCCGCATTCCAGACCAGCCCACAGGTACAGGCTCGAGCAGCACACCACTCGGCTCGAGATGCCCAAAAGACCGCAATTCCATCGGTGCTTTCTCGAGCAGGTTTTTTTGCAACCACCGTTCGCTGCCGTAGCGACACCAGACTGGAATCGGTGCAAGTGTTTTCCCTTCTCGGGCGCGTGACCGTGCCAGCGTGACCGCCAAATGCGTCAACTCGCAGGTGTGGTCAACATGCCAATGTGTTAACAGCACGCCGTCAAGCACAAAATCAGGACAGAGTACAGCGTGCGACATCAAGCTTTCTCGTACTCCTGAACCAGCGTCAACCAGCAAATGACGTTTTACCGTACCGTTGGGCAGCGTCTCGAGAATTGAAACTGAGGTGTTGGCGGCTCGAGTTTGACGCTTGCAACGGTCACATTTGCAGCCCAACTCGCGGATGTACGCGTTGTCAAGACCATTTACCACAATGGAATAAGGCACAGAAGCCTCCAATCAAACGTGTTTCTAAAACGAAACATTTCGTTTTAAGGTGACATGCTTTCGTCAGGGCAATGTTTGTCAGGATTGAAAACATTGCTCGAGTACGGAAATGGAATTCGAGCACCGTTTTTCTCGCTGGCTATGAGTTGCTTTTACCCAATCATCATGGTCAATTTATTCACAAGCTAAAAATCAATCTCGAGCAAGTTCCCATTGTCTTTCAACCAGTTTCTGGCTTCGGTATGTTTTGGAACTTGTACTGCAACAATGTTCCAAAAACGTTTTGTGTGGTTTGGCTCGAGCAAGTGAGCAAGTTCGTGAACAATAATGTAATCAATCACGAAGGGCGGCGCTTTAATCAGTCGCCAGTTAAAGTTCAGGTTGTCCTTGGGCGTACATGAACCCCAACGGAATTTCAAGTCAGAAATCAAAACCTGATTGTAATGCACACCCAGGGCAACAGACAGTTGTTTAACCCTGCGTTTGATAAAAACTCGAGCTTGTTGAACGTACCAGACGGTAAACAGTTTTGAGGCATTATCAGTTTGACCACGTGCTAATTTGAACACCCCATCAAACTCGAGCTGGGTCAGTTCAGCATTCACAATCTCGAGCGGGTAATGATGTCCAAGGTACAGCACCGATTCGCCAGCAACGATTTCTTTTTGGTGTTTACGGCTTGGGTATTTTCTGGGGTGCTGGGTTTTTTCAAACAACCAGAGTTTTTTCTTTTCAATCATGCGTTCAATGCGGTCTGTGCTCGTGCCTTCTGGTACACGAACAACCACGCTATTGTCACGTTCGACAATCAAACTGATGGTGCGGCGTTTTGAATAAACCACGTTGTAAGCAATCTGCATGATTTACTCCAGAATAGTGCGGTGTTTGTCTTTTGCCCATTCCATCAGGCGCGAAATGATCTGGTTTCGTTTGCCAAACAACGCGGCGAAAATATTTTTGTGATTGAGCAGCACTTCGTTTTGTAGTTCACCTTTCAAGCGGCTCTGCATGGTTGGAGAATTCCAGAAACCTGTGGTGTGCAACTCGCGTTCGATCACTGCAAAAGCCTCTTGGGTCAGGACAACCAGTTTAGAAATCGTGTCGGCATCCAATTCTTCTTCACCAAGCAATTCGGTTTTCAAAATTCTAAAGATTGGCATTTCTTTTTTACGATCCAAACCATACGTTTGTTCGCGTTCTTTGGCTTTAATCCGTTCGCGCAGTTTCTCGAGTTCGCGGTAGATGGCATCCCAATTGTTTTTGAAGTTTGCCAGAATTTGCTCGAGTTGCTCGGTAAAAGACGTGAACAGTTCGGGGTCATCATCGAAGTTGGTGTCAATGAAGTGACGAACCGCGTGTTCGACTTGAGCTGCTTTGGTTTTGGTGCGGTTGCGTTTGTTGACCCCTTTTAAAAAGTCATCATCGAGGATCGAAATGGCTTTGATTTTGATTTCAATTCCCTGAGAAACCAAGTGCGCGTCGGCAATAGCGCGAAGTTTATCGGGGATTCCCCGCATGGACAATCGGGAATCGTTCATGTGACGGCTGGCTTGTTGGTTGACCGCCACAAAATTAAGGTAATCGGCTAAAAACTCGAGGGCTTCTTTGCGTGGCAGCAAATTATCGAAGGCACTCGAGAGTTCGCGGAAGGCAAGAATGTATTTAAACCGAATGTCTTCGTCGTAAAACAAATCAAAGAACGCGTCAATGTCAGAAAAATCGGCAATGCCGCCCTCACGCAAGACCGTCCAGACCTTCTCGTGGGCTTGTTTCAGTTCGGCAACCAACGTGGCGGTATCGCTGATTTGGTCGAGGATTTCTTGGGCTTCTTTTTCGGCGTAATGGTCGAGCGCCTTTTTCAGATGATGCCCGATGCCGACGTAATCCATGATATAGCCAACCGATTTAAACTCGTCATAAACGCGGTTGACTCGAGCGATGGCTTGCAATAGGGTGTGGTCGCACATGACCCGATCTAAATACAGCACTTGTTCGATGGGTGCGTCAAAACCCGTAATCAGCATGTTGTGAACCACCAGCAAACCCACAAAACCGTTGACTTGTTGCGAACCATCACCAATGGTTTCCTTGAAGCCAAGTTTGAAACGTTGAATTGTGATTTCGTGGTCGCTCTTGTTGCCAAAGGCTTTTAAATGCGGTTTTTCGTTGCGGTCCACGCCCGAAATCACCACGCCAACCTCGAGTTGTTTGAGTTTCTCGAGGTCAACTTTATTCGGGTTGTCTTGTTCGAGAGCAATGATTTTTTCTTGAATGGCTACCTCGAGGTGTTTTTTGTAACGCACCACCGCTTCTTGCGAACTTGCCACGACCTGCCCTTTAAAACCCCGTGTGAAAATTCCTTCCACGTAATGCTCGATCATGTCTGCGGCTTTGGCTTTGATGGTGCTTTCCGCTTCCAAGTACGCGTCCCTCGAGCCGTACCCCAGAATCTGCAAGCGTTCGCTCAGGTTGTAATCGCTGAAAACATCTTCAAACAAGCTGTCCATGCCAGCTTTGTCTGGCACTTCGGCGTTGTGGGTGCGTCCTTCGTACACAATCTCGAGGGTCGTGCCATCCTCGATGCTTTCGCGCATGGTGTACTTGTCAATGTAATCGCCGAACGATTCCTCGGTTTTGTCTATCGGTGTTCCCGTGTAAGCAATTCGTGCCGCGTTTGGTACAGCCCGATCAAAATTAGCGCCCAACAAACCGTATTGTGTGCGGTGCGCCTCGTCGGTCAGGGTTAACACAAACGGACTGTCGTTTAGAATCGGAAAGACCGCGCTGAGGTCACGTTCTTGAAATTTATGAATCATGCCCATGACCAAATCTGGCACTGGGTTTTTGACAAATTCTTTTAACTGCGCGATGTTCTCGGCAACTTTCACCGACTGCCCAATCGCTGCCGCCGTGCTCGAGAGTTGCCCCTCGAGGTCGGTACGGTCTGTGATAAAAATAATTTTCCAAGCCGCAAATTCGTTCAAAAACCGCATTCGACGCACCAAGAACAACATGGTTAAGGATTTGCCCGAACCTTGCGTGTGCCAAATAATGCCACTGCGTTCCTTTGGCGTTAAACCCGTTCGTAAGCGCAGCAGTGACTTCTCGACTGCCCTGAATTGCTGATGTCGCGCCACCACCTTCTGGGTTTTGCCCTCTTCGGTGCGGAACACCGTAAAACTTCGCAGCAACGCCAGCAAATGCTCGGGCGAGCACATGCCCGCAATCAGACGTTGCTGATCGGTGGGCGTGGAATTTTGTCCATGCTCGAGGTCGGCGAGTGTGAGCGGGTACGGGTCTGTCCAACGGTAATAATGCTTTTCGATGTGCGTGGTAATCGTGCCAAATTTTGCTGTGTCCCGACACGTGACCACCATCAATTGGTTGTACCAAAACAGCGCCGCATTGCCCTCGCCCGTTTCGCCACGTTGGGCGCTGTAACGCAACAATTGATCTATGGCTTTTCCCATTGCGTCTTGTTCTTTAGGGCTTTTGGCTTCGATAATAACGAGCGGTAAACCATTGACGAACAACACCACATCGGGAATAAAATGCCGATCCGTTCCAGGTATCGCCACCTTAAACTGACAGACCGCCAGAAAACGGTTGTTCTGCCAGTTCTTAAAATCAATGTATTGCACCGTCGGTGAAACCTCGAGCGTTTTACGATTTTGCGCCACTGTGGGGTGCGAGAGCAGCAAGTCAAACACCGTTCGGTTGTTCTCGAGCAAGCCCGAGCCTTGAAGGTTGGTCATGCGTTCGATTAAATCATCGGCTTGGTCTGACTCGAGAAACGGATTTAAGTCCGATAACGCCTGGCGCAATTCGCTTTCGATCACCACTTCCCGAAAATGCGTGCGAAAACTTTTGTCTGGCGTGTCGGTCATTTTTAAGTCCAGCACCCGCCAGCCCAGTTTCTCGAGTTGTTCGAGCATGGGTTTTTCGACAAAGTTTCGTTCGTCGAGTTTGATGATCTTGTTGGTGCTCACGTCGTTGGTTCGGATCATGTTTTGAACATCCTTAGCATAACAGATTATGACACGAACGTAGCAATTTGACTTGCGCTTTTAAAGCCAACAGTCTACCATGAGCCATGCTGAACATCACCCTGAACGACAAAACCGCAAAATTGCTCGAGTCGTACCGACGCGGCAAACACCTTTCCCGCGAGCAAGCTTTAGAAGAACTGCTCGAGGAAGCCACGCAACGCCAAACCCTGCAAAACGCCCTGACCACAAACTGGTCACGCCACGCAGATGACACAGACCAGTCTTTTGAAACCGACTTAAACACCATCATCAAACAAGACCGCTCGAGCTTTAATTAACAGCCTTGAGCCACCACAAAAAATCTCGTGAGATTTCGTAGGGGTAGGGCTTATCCCAGGTACTCCGACTTAATCCAAAAGAACGTTTCAAACACTGAAAAGTCACCCCCTGCGAAGTAGGGGGTCGCCGCGTGTAAAAGAATTCTTAGAATATGTTTCACTCGAGCATGACCAGTCATTGCGGCGGGGGGTCGTGCAAAATGCAGTCGTCGAACCAATGCCGTACGACCCCTCCGTGGCGCGCAGCGCGCGAGCCACCACCCCCACCAAAAGGCACGGGGGAAAAAAAAAAAAAGGATTTTTGTTGTGGTGTTAGAAAA
>JANMUC010000032.1:0-4357 GCA_031391225.1 Deinococcales bacterium | reverse complement strand
TGCTCGTCTACTCCTGTTCCAGAATCAGCAATAATAACAAGATCATCTATACAATCAAATCGAATTTTCCGTTCTTCACCAAATCGAATCCAGTAAAGTGCATTGTTAAACAAATTAATAAACACAGGTAGTATACGGGATCGAAGGTCTACAATACGAATAGACCTAAATGTAGCAGATGCTTCAAAGTCAACTCGTTCATCTTGAATACGTCTAGCAAAAAACTTAGTAATGAAATTGGCAAGCTCTTCACCAGTAATTGTTTCCCGAGACCGATATTCGGCAAGACGCAACGGAGCAAGGAATCTTAATCGATCTGCAAGGGCTTTATGCGCATCAAATGCGTTTCGGAAAGCATCTGTTTTTCTAATTTCGTCTGGTAAACGATTAAGATTACGCCTTACTTCTTGATCCATAACCTCGAGTTCATGCCCTACAATTTCTACAGCAATACCCATTTGGGCTAGTGCGTTTAGGTCACTTACCCGACGCTCAAGTTCGATACGATCTTCATCTGTAATCTGAAGTGCTCCATCTAGATCAATTTCATCACCAATTTGCTCGAGAGTCCTTAGAAATGGTTCATATTGCGCTGCAAATAACTCTTCAAGTTCAGCGGCTTTTCCATCTAGAGAGTTAAGAACTTGTGTTAAGCGAACTCCATTTTTGAGGTCATCTAAAATAGTTATAGCTTGTTGATAATATAATTTAGAGTCATCTCCTACCCTTAATTGCCAATTTTCACTAATTTCAGATATTTTGGAATCAATATTCTTTCGATAACGGCTAATTTGAGCACTTATTCGACTTTGATTGCTTAACAAACGACGATTAGCGACAACCTCTGGTGGTTCAACTTTTAATTCTTCAATAACTATGGATAGTTTCAATTGAACAGACTCTAAAAGAGAAATAAATTCTCTATATTCATTTCGATACTTCTTGTAAATATCTTCTTGATCCCCTAGTTTTGATGGAACAGGTGGGAGTCTTAGACTTTCACGACGTTCTTTTAACGCTTCGAGTTCGTCAGCAATTATAGAAATTGCGGCGACTTCTTTTGAGGATGCCGCATGTGACAGTCGAATCTCAAGTTTTTTGACTGTATCTACGCTTTGAGTTGCCAGTGAAGAATTACTTTTAAGAAATTTTCTAAAATTTTTAGTTCTTCCTTTACGTGCTTTCTCAGCAGCTTCTTTGTTCTTTTTGTTTGCTGTTTGAATAGTTTCTAACTCGGCTAAACGTATATCTGATTGAGTACCAAAATATCGTAATGCAACTGATTGGAGCAAATCCTCAACAAGTAGTCGGAGTTCTCGAAAGGCACGGTTATCAACCAATCCCTCACGTCCTGCCTTGTCTCTAAGATTTGGATTATTTTGACGGGTAAATGCAGCACGTCCAAAACTTCGACGATGTGACCAAAAATACCGTCCTGCATGTTTTGAGCGATTTTCCTCGAGACTAAAGAGGTCTGCTTTAGGGCTTCCATACGGCATGACTCGAAGTTGGTTTCTATACAAATAAAGTCCACTATAGTTTTCTACCTTTATTAGTAAAGAACTATGAACGGCAGCATCATGTGTTGAACTATCTGGCACGACTTCAAATGTACCAATACAAAAATCGAACGCACCAAGGCGATCTTTGCCTAAAAATGGAGGAGGTCGTTTTGGAGTATGCACGATCTCACCTCGATCTTTACCAAATACACGAAGTTGACCTCGAAAGACTCCATATTCATCAAAACTACCAAAAACAGAATGTTCCAAATCTAAAAACTCAGTAAGACTAAAAACATCCGCAGCCTGTAAAATATAATTCCTCTGGTTACCAATATGTATAACGACTTCATAATTGAAGGTATTTCTATTTTTTGAATAGGGGTCTGTAAATCCTGTTAATTTTTGACGTAGATCGTTTTTAACCGTTAATATTTCATCATCGTCTTTTGATAAAATATCAAGATATAAAGCAAGTTCACGATGTACTTGAATGAGAATAAGTGCTGTCCCATGATTAGCTAATTCATTTGAGGTGTCCCACTCATTTAGAATTCTTTTTATATCTATATCATTTGATTGGGTAGATAAAATACTATTAGAAGTAAGATTTTCTATGCCCAAATCACGTTCTATTTCATCAAATTTTTTCCATGCTTTAAGTATTCTATTTTTTTGATCGATTTCTATGTTCTCAGAATTTTTTAGATTGACATTTCTTTGTATCGTTGATAGCATTTCGGAAAAAATTGTTGATAAATCATTCAGATCGTCAAAAATTCTCGTCGGAATTTCAATATCCTCGAGCGAAAGAAAAGGATTCTCAAACAATCTCCAATCTACAAGCATTGTAGCAAAGGGATAGTTCTCTTTTTTTGATACAATTAGTGTTATCGGAGCGAGAAATGCAGCGGATAATCTTCCTATACCTTTTTCACCTTGTTTTACTCGTACTTCAAATCCCTCTGGGATTTCTTGTTTTATATTAGTTTGTTGAATTTTTGATTCTGTACCAACTACAAGCCAACTGTTTATAAAATCTTCATGACTCATTCCTAATCCATCATCGAGTATTGCAGCCGTTTGTTCTTTACCATCAAAAATATGTAAAGCAACGTTATTTGCATACGCATCAAACGCGTTTTTCCAAAGCTCACTAATAGCTGTTGGACAGTCTGCAATCTGTCCACGCCCTAGGTGATCTATCATACGTGCTCGAGTTTGGAAAGTTGTACGCAATTAAAACCCTTTTTGAAGCGAAGTATTATATTAATTTGAGTTTTGATTTAGCTTTATAGGTTACAAATTATTGAAATGTTCAATAATTTGATCTCCAAGACGTTGAGCAAGCAATACTGGAACGGCATTACCAACTTGTCTCGCAGTTGAACCGAATTTTCCATAAAAGATAAAGTTCTCTGGAAACGTTTGTAAACTTGCAGCTTCTCGGACACTTAATGCACGGTCTTGGTCAGGGTGTCCAAATCTCCCATTGGATATACTTGTACATCTCGTTGTTAATGCAGCAGAGGGTTGGTTTCTACGAAGCCTTCCATATACGTCCATGTGACCCCCAGAGCCAAGTTTTTTCGCATCTGTCTTTATGTGACATTTTAACATTAAATCGGCTGACCAGTTCCGCCTGTCACCGCCTTCTGGAGTGGCTCTGATTCGTTTTAGATTCAATTCGGACAGCGAAGCGCAATGATGATTTGGAATCTCTAGGTTACTTTCACCAGCACATAGTGGTGGAAGATGGCTTATAGCATCCCAAACAGTTACATAGGGAGTTTCTGTACTTGGACCATGTGTAGCCATTGGTAAATTTATATTGCCATGTATTGTAGCGATTAACACTAAACGGGCGCGTTTTTGAGGCACACCATAATCTTGAGAAAATATTACGCGGGCTTCGTGTATATACCCTAAATCTGTTAGTAAAGTTGTAAACTTTTCAAGCGGGCTTTCCGTTTGAATCATTCGTTGGATTCCAGGAACATTTTCTACAAGTACATAATCAGGCAGATAATGCTCTACGAATCGACCAAATTGAGCCAAAAGATCAATTCTAGCGTCAGGTTTTTTGTTGCGTGTTTGATTTTGCACTGAAAACGGTTGACACGGCGCACATCCAGAAAAAAGTATAGGATTGTCTCCACAGTTTTCAATTTCAGAGCGAATTCTTTCCGTTTCAACTTGTCTAATATCGTCATGAATAAATTTAGCTTCAGGAAAATTTTTTTGAAAAGTAGTTGAAGAGTCTTGATCAAAATCTAAACCCATAACAATATCCATTCCTGAAGCACGAAGTCCAGCACTCGTGCCGCCACATCCAGAAAAAAAGTCAAACACATTTATAGGCAATGCAACCAACTCCTATTCAAGTGGTTTGGATTCATAGAAAGTTGGGAAAAATAATTTTTTCGTGAACAAGGATATGATTCAGTAAAGCCATTTCTGTAAAAATTAAGTAAACTGAAAATAAAACGAGAATCTTCAGTAGTAATTTGAACATTAAAATAGCGAAATTTTAAATTGCTAAGAACTCGTATTTTTGAAAAAAATACTCGATATACGGGCATAGCAGAATGTTACCTTAGACACACAATAATTTGCAACGCAACACTGTCACAATCTGAGAATCTCGAGCCTCACCAAATCGGTTCAAATTTCGCTTTTGATCAAAAAAACCTTTGTAGAAGCCTTTGACGAACTCGAACCAAAAGTAATCCAATTCCCTTGACAAATCCCAAGTCTTGCGTACAATAAGCAAGTCTTGAACACTCGAGACTTCACAATTTAAGTTTCAAATTCCAGGGGTTCAACCTCCTGGCTTTGTTGCGTCAACCACGATG